>JADFVY010000301.1 GCA_015222795.1 Pseudomonadota bacterium
ATGCTCGCCCCTTTAAATTGCGGGCAATTTTATCCGATCAAACTGAACCGGACCGGTTCCGTGTGATCGGATATTGCCCTAGCCGCCGCGTCCCAAGACGGATATGTTGACATCTTCATGAGTGCCGGGCGCGATGCATCGGCCCGGACAAAATGGAGATGATTTGACAATGATAACCCGGTTCCCCGTTATTCTGGTCCTGGCCGCCTTGTTGATTGCGCCGTCGCTGGCCGGCGCGCAGACCATCGACAACAAGCTGAAGGACGTCACGAGGATGGCGCTTACCTTCGAGCCCTTCGATGCCGACAGCGCAAAATGCGGCGTTGACGAGGGGCGGTTGAGCCGCGCAATGGGCCGCGAGGCGAAGACAATTCCCATCAAGTTCGACGGGTCTATCTTTATCTTTCAGGTGCGCGTGGCGACACTGGCCCAGCCGACGATCTGTTTTACCTCGGCGGATATTTCGGTCTACCGGTTTGATAAGGTCCGGTTGACCGGCGACAAACGCGATCTTCACGCCAAGGTCATCATCTGGGAAAACGGGACGATCCTGGGATCGGGTCCAAAGAGCCATGGACAGGATGTCGCCCGCACCTTGGCGGATTTGATGAAGGATTTTGTCGAGGATTGGCGTAAGGACAACGGGTAGCTTCCGTCCCACCAAACCTCTGGAGATTGGAAAATGCTGAGAATTTCTCTGTTTGCTCTGCTGGCCGTGGTTCTATCAGGCTGCCATGTGCGCCATACCGTGCAAAGTTACCCGCAGCCCGTCTATCGGCAGCCAGCGCCTCGGCAGCAGGCCGGCATTCCGCCGGGGCACGGCGGGGTTCCGCCGGGTCTTGCGAAAAAAGGCGGGGTTCCGCCGGGGCTCGCCAAGAAAGGTTACAGGCCGGTGGGCTGGAACCGAGGGGCGCCACCCTGGTACGGTAACGCGCATTACGGCGCCGGTTACGATACCCGCCAACCCTATGGCGTTTACGGCAACACCTGTTATCGCGAGGATTTGGGCACGGCGCTTGGCGCGGTGGCGGGCGGCGTTGCCGGTTATCAGGTTGGCGGTGGTCATGGCAAGGCGGCGGCGGTAATCGGCGGCACCATCATTGGCGCCCTGATCGGCGGGCATATCGGGCGTTCGATGGACGATGTCGACCAGAATTGCGTCGGCCAGATCCTGGAACACGCGCCGCCAAACCAGTCGATCACCTGGCAAGACCGCGGCGGCGGGGGCCGTTATGAGGTGACGCCCTCACCGGCGTACGAGGATAATTACGGGCGTTATTGCCGTGAATACCAGAGTACCGCCACGATCGGCGGCCGGCCGGAACAAACCTACGGCACGGCCTGCCGTCAGCCGGATGGTTCGTGGCAGATTGTGAATTAATAATAAAGCCAAGGCAAAATAGAAGGGAGGGCATCTTGAAAAGAGGCAAAATATATATGGTGCTGGCGAGTAGCCTGTATCTCGCCGCTTGTGGCGCCGGCGAAGACGGCTTTGTCGAACCGACGGGGAACCGGTTGGCCGAAATCAGTGCGATTGTCGAGGCGGTGGATTGGTCGAACGCCGAAGAGCGGACCGTGGTTCTGGACGAGTTCAATTTTACGCCGGCCAACCTTACCTTCAAGATCAACCAACCCTATGAATTAACGCTGTCGAACGGGGGCGGCGTCGGGCACAACTTCGTCTCCTCCGCTTTTTTTGACTCCATAGCCGTCAAGGGGCTGGTTTTTGCCGATGGCGAGGTCAATTTGCCGCTGCTGGAATCTGTTGCCCTGGAAACCGGCGAGTCCAAAATCCTGATTTTCGTGCCGCTTACGGCCGGGACCTTCCCGCTGGTCTGTGACCAGCCATTGCACGAAACCTTCGGCATGGAGGGAATGATCACGATCGAGTAGATCGTTGGCGACAATTAAAAAAGCGGCGGCCCCGTCCGGAGCCGCCGTTTTCTTTTTATTGCCACGCGGTTCAGGCCGCCGCGGAACTTTCGGTGCGCCGATAGGCGAGGTTGCAATGCTCCTCGCAATAGGGCTTGTCGTCAATCGCCGCCCCGCCGCAGAAGTGAAATCCCGGTTCGCGTGGATGGCCGATCGGCCAGTGGCATTGGCGGCCGCTGACCCGTGATGGCCGTGATGGCGTATGCGCAACGGCCCGGCGGGCCGGTTTGGGCGCGGGCGTCGTCACCTTGTCCTTGCGAATGGGCGACGGCCGACCCTTGAGGCCCAGGCGATGCGCCTTACCGATGACCGCGTTACGGGTGACGTCTCCAAGTAGAATCGCGATCTGGCTTGCCGTGCGGCCATCGCCCCACAGCGCCTTCAACTTGGCTACCCGTTCTTCAGACCATTCCATAACCGTCCTCTCCAGATTTGTGTGTTGTCCCGCCGCGGGGCGGTAGGTCGCCAGCCCGCAGCCTTTTTCACCGCATATATATAGTGGCAGTGATCTCTACCCACACAATATCCTGTAAATAAGGGAGGTTCAAGGGCGGAATCTTGATATTATCGTGACATTTAGGCCTGAATCGGCCCTTGAGGCATTCGAATGTCGGAAATTCGACAACCTTCGAGTGGCTTTATACTAGGGTCCGTGGACATTTAAGGGATTCACACAGACTGTAAAATGTGATTCAAGCTTCCTTTTGCAGGGAGTTGTCATGAAT
>JADFVY010000302.1 GCA_015222795.1 Pseudomonadota bacterium
CATGATCGCGGACCACCTCCATCTCGTATTCCTTCCAGCCCAGCACCGATTCCTCGACCAGCACCTCGTCGGCCGGCGAGGCACGCAAGCCGTTGCCCACCATCTCCTCGAACTCAAGCCGGTTATAGGCGATGCCGCCGCCGGTGCCGGCCAGCGTAAAGGACGGCCGGATAACCGCCGGCAGGCCGACGATATCCAGCGCCGCGCGCGCCGCCTCCATGTCGTGCACGACCACGCTGCGCGGCGACTCCAGGCCGATCTTGTCCATCGCGTCGCGGAAAAGCTGGCGGTCCTCGGCCTTGGCGATGACGTCGGGCTTGGCGCCGATCACCTCGACACCCAGCCGCGCCAGCGTGCCGTCTTCATGCAGCGCCATGGCCGCGTTCAGCGCCGTCTGCCCGCCCATGGTGGGCAGCAGCACATCCGGCCGCTCCGCCTCGATGACGCGAGTCAGAAAATCCGTCGTAATCGGCTCGATATAGATCGCGTCGGCGGTGTCCGGATCGGTCATGATGGTCGCCGGATTGGAATTCACCAGGATGACCCGGTAACCTTCCTCGCGCAGCGCCTTGCAGGCCTGCGTCCCCGAATAATCAAACTCGCAAGCCTGCCCGATAACAATCGGCCCCGCGCCCACGATCATGACGGATTTTATGTCTGTGCGTTTAGGCATTTTTTTTCATCATCTCAACAAACCGCTCGAACAGATAGTGAGAATCCTTCGGGCCCGGCGATGCCTCGGGGTGATATTGCACGCTGAAGACCGGCTTGCCCTCGACGCGGATGCCTTCCAGCGAGCGGTCGAACAGCGAGACGTGGGTCATTTCCACGCCGTTGGGCAACGAATCCTCGACCACGACGAAGCCGTGGTTCTGGCTGGTGATTTCGACCTTGCCGGTGGCCAGATCCTTGACCGGGTGGTTGGCGCCGCGGTGGCCGTGGTGCATTTTTTCGGTGCGCGCGCCCAGCGCCAGGGCCAGCATCTGGTGGCCCAGACAGATGCCGAAAATCGGCTTGCCGGTTTCCAGCAGGGCCTTGATCGTCGGCACGGCGTATTCGCCGGTCGCCGCCGGGTCGCCGGGGCCGTTGGCCAGGAAGATGCCGTCGGGCTCGTGGCTCAGCACGTCTTCCGCAGTCGCGGTCGCCGGGACCACCGTGACCTTGCAGCCCAGCGCCGTCAGACAGCGCAGGATGTTGTGCTTGGCGCCGAAATCCATCGCGACCACATGGAAGCGCGGGTTTTCCAGCTTGCCGTAACCTTGCCCAAGCGCCCAAGTGGAACCGTCCCATTGATAGGTCTGGGTGCAGCTTACGTCCTTGGCCAGGTCCATGCCTTCGAGGCCGGGCCATTCGGCGGCCTTCTTTTGCAGCGCCGCGATGTCCAGTTTGCCGTCCGGCGCGTGGGCCAGCGCGCCGGTGGGGGCGCCCAACTCGCGGATACGCCGCGTCACGCGCCGCGTGTCGACGCCGGCGATGCCGATCAGGTTCTGCGATTTCAGCCAGGCGTCGAAGGGCTGCGCGGCGCGCCAGTTCGACGGGCCGGTCACCTCGGCGCGCAGCACGCAGCCGCGCGCGGCCGGGGTGGCGGTCTCGACGTCTTCGGGATTGGCGCCGGCATTGCCGATATGAGGGAAGGTGAAATTGACGATCTGGCCGGCGTAGGAGGGATCGGTCATGATCTCCTGGTAGCCGGTAATCGAGGTATTGAAGCAGACCTCGCCGACCGTTTCGCCCGCCGCACCAAGGCCCTGGCCCCAGAAAACAGTCCCGTCGGCCAGAACCAATGCCGCCGTGACGCCCGGGGGCACGACGGTATCGGTTGGCTTGGTGTCGGACATGTTGTCTGTGTTCCCCTCCGGGGGTGGCTTATGCCGGTGCGGGTGCGGTTAAATTGCGCCGTTTTTTAAGCAAAAGCAGCCCCCGCGTCAAGCCACCTGCTTGATTCTCTTTTTTGTTTAATTTCAATAGTTTACAAATCTCCTGCCGGATTGCCTTGCTGCCCGCGATGGGTTAGGGTAGCCCCTTTCCGCCGGACGGGGGGCGAAAAAGGGTAGCAACGGCGCGGGAATTTTGCGCCATGCATGCGTTGCGCGGCGGGTCCGCGCATCGGCTTATCCGTCCGCACAGGCAGTACAGGTCACAGGAATGTTGCGCGAACGCTTGCCCCAGGAACTAAAAAAATCGATGCTCGCCAAGGAGCAGCGCTCCACCGCGACGTTGCGCCTTATAATGGCGGCGCTGAAGGATCGCGATATTGCGGCCCGCTCCAAGGGAAACGCCGACGGAATCGACGATGGCGAAATTCTTTCCATGCTGCAAACCATGATCAAGCAGCGCCGGGAAAGCATCGAGATGTACACACAGGGTGGTCGGGAAAAGCTGGCCAAACAGGAAGCCGAGGAAATCGAAATCATCGAACGCTTCCTTCCCGAACAGATGGACGATGCGGCGACCGAGGCGGCCATCACCAAGGAAATCGAGTCAATCGGTGCCTCTGGCCTCAAGGAGATGGGCAAGGTCATGGCGGCGCTGCGCGAGCAGTATGCGGGCCAGATGGATTTTGGCAAGGCTGGCGCGATCGCCAAGAAGCTGCTGTCCGGCTGACGAGTCGGGCGTTATAATCGGGGCAATCTCGGACCCCCCCCGTATTCTGGAGCGACGACAAATGGCGTTTCCGCCGCGATTTCTTGACGACATCCGCGAACGTGTCGGTCTGGCGGATGTGGTTGGCCGGCGGGTCAAGCTGGTGCGCAAGGGTCGGGAACATTCGGGGCTCTGCCCGTTTCATAACGAAAAGACACCGTCTTTCACGGTCAACGAGGAAAAGGGTTTCTACCACTGCTTCGGCTGTGGCGCCCATGGCGATATTTTTTCCTTCGTTCAGAATACCGAAAGCCTGAATTTCCCCGAGTCCGTCGAGCAGCTCGCCGGCGTGGCGGGTCTGGCCATGCCCGAGCAAACGCCCGAGGAACGCGAGCGCGAGAAAAAAAATGTAGGCCTGGTTGAGGCAGTCGAGGCCGCCGCGAAATGGTTTTCGGCGCAGCTCAGGGCCGAGTCGGGCAAGAAGGGGCTGGACTACATCACCGGCCGCGGCCTCGACGATGCGACGATCGGTCGCTTTCGGCTGGGTTTTGCGCCGGGCAAGGGTGACGGGCTGAAGCAGGCCCTGATCGGCCAGGGGTTTTCCGAGGATGTCCTGGTTGAGGCCGGGCTGCTGGGCCGTCCCGATGACGGTCGCGCGACCTATGACCGGTTCCGGGGCCGGGTTATTTTCCCGATCGCCGACCGCAGGGGCCGCGTGGTGGCCTTCGGCGGGCGCATTCTGGACGGTGACGGGGCAAAATATTTGAACTCGCCGGAAACCCCGCTCTTTCACAAGGGGCGCATGCTCTACAACATGAACCTGGCCGCGCCCGCGGTGCATGAAGGCGCCGCCCTGATCGTCGTCGAGGGTTATATGGACGTGATCGCGCTGGATCGCGCCGGATTTCACGGAGCGGTGGCGCCCCTGGGCACCGCGCTGACCGAAGACCAGATTGAGGGTCTGTGGAAGCAGGCCGACGAACCCATCCTTTGTTTCGATGGCGACGAGGCCGGCGGGCGTGCCGCGGCCCGGGCCGCCGACCGGGCCCTGCCACTGCTGCGACCGGCCAAGTCGCTGGGCTTCGCCATGCTGCCACCCGGCCAGGATCCGGACGATTTATTAGCCGGTGGCGGCCCGGCGGCAATGCGCCAGGTCCTTGACAATGCCGTGCCGCTCTCCGAACTCTTGTGGAGTCTGGAACTGGGCCTGCGGCCCGTCGACACACCGGAACGCAAGGCCGATCTGCAGCGCCGGCTGGATGCCAGGGCGCGCCAGATCGAGGACCAGACAGTACAGGGCAACTACCGATCGGCCTTTCGCGAGCGGCTGTGGACCCACTTCCAGGCGGTGCGCCAACAGGCTGGCAGGCCCAGGGGCCGCGTAAATCCGGCGATCCGGATTGGCGGGCGTTCGCTGGTCAGTAAGGCCACGCTACGCCGCCGCGGCCAGCAGGTGGTATTAGCTACCCTGCTTGGCCATCCCGAATTGGCGGACGAAATCAGCGACTCATTGTCTCATGCGGAGTTCGAACCCGATCTTGACAAATTGCTGCAGGCGCTACAAAAACAGATGGCTGCTAATCCGGACCTTGACTCGGAGACACTGAAACGCCACCTCTCGCAGGAAGGCTTCGTCACCCTGATGGGGGCGCTATGCGCTGATGATGTTCTGGTTCATGCTGCGTTCGCCCGCCGGGGAGCCTCGGTGGAGGCGGCGCGCATTGGGCTTCGAGAAGTGTTGGCATTAATTTTTCAGGGGCGTCGTCGGGAAGAATTAGTGGCTACCGCACGTTATACTGCCGAGAACCCGGACGATGAGAGCGAAAAGAGATTTCTGGCGTTTCGAAAAGACGTCGAATTGGGCGAAAGCCAGATACTCGAAGCCGGCGATGAACTGGATGGCGCCGGAAATGGAAATGACGGCGGCTGATATCTGCAGCAACGCGTCCGCGGGCCTGATGCCGGCGGCGCAATTTTACTAGCGGGGACTAACTGCATGGTGGAAAAGGCTTCGGCCGCCGCGGAAAATTCCGCGGAAAACGATGAGTCATTTGAAGGCCCGCTGATGGACATGTCGAAGGCTGCGATCAAGAAACTTGTCGGCAAGGGTAAGGAACGTGGCTACATCACTATGGATGAGCTGAACGCCGCCCTGCCCGAAGGGCAAGTGAACGAGCAGATCGAGGACGTAATGACCAAACTCAGCGAGATGGGCATCAACGTCGTCGAGAACGAGGATTCCGAAGACGCGGCGAATGCCAAGGCGCCGGCGAAGAAGGACGCCGACGACGATGATGACGGCGAGAGCCGGACCGCGGGCAATGTAGATGACGACGATGTCGGGCGCACCGACGACCCCGTGCGCATGTATCTGCGCGAAATGGGCAGTGTCGAATTGCTGTCGCGCGAGGGCGAGATCGCCATCGCCAAGCGCATCGAAGCCGGCCGCGAGAAGATGATCGGCGCAATTTGCGAAAGCCCGCTGACCATGGATGCGATTGTCCAGTGGCACGATTCCCTGACCGAGGAAATCATGCTGCTGCGTGACGTCATCGATCTCGATGCGACATACAGTGGCGGGCCGGACGGCGAAGGCCGCGAAGGAGCAGAAGCTGGAGCCGGAGCAGAAGCCGGAGCAGAAGCTGGAGCCGGAGCCGAAGCCGAAAATGGAAGCGTCGCGGAAGGCGGCGTATCCGCCGGACAGAAATTCGGAGCCGCCGAAGAGGGCGAAGGTAAAGTGGGCGCGGAGTCGGGCGATGCAACACCCGCC
>JADFVY010000028.1 GCA_015222795.1 Pseudomonadota bacterium
GTTCAACCGCTCGCCGTAATCCGGACCGTGGCTGGCGACCACGCCTTCGGGCGTATTGTAGGACCAGTCCGGGGTGCAATGGCCGGCATTGCGGCCCGATGCGCCCCAGCCGGGTTCGTGCGCCTCCAGGACGGCGACATTCTTGCCGGCCTCCGCCAGATGCAGCGCCGCCGACAGCCCGCAGTAGCCGGCGCCGACGATGGCGGTGTCCGTTTCGATGTCGCCATGAAGGGCAGGGCAGTCCGGCGCGGGCGGGGCGGTGGCCGACCAGAGAGAGTCTTCCAGAGGCGACCATCGTGGATTTCCGGACATTTACCCGAGCGCCCGGTCGAGGTCGGCGATGACGTCCTCGACGCTCTCGATACCGATCGACAGGCGCACCACGTCGGGGCCGGCGCCGGCGGCGATCAGTTGCTCGTCGGTCAGTTGGCGGTGGGTGGTGGAGGCCGGATGCAGGATCAGCGAGCGGGAATCGCCGATATTGGCCAGATGGCTGATCAATTCGACGCCCTCGACCAACGCCACGCCGGCCTCGAACCCGCCCTTCAGGCCGAAGGTGAAGACCGCGCCCGTGCCCCTGGGAAGATATTTCCGCGCCAGCGCCCGGTAGGGGCTGGAGTCCAGCCCGGCATGGGAGACCCAGTCCACCGCCGGGTGTTTCTCGAGCCACTCGGCAACGACCAGCGCATTGGCGGTCTGGCGTTCCACGCGCAGCGGCAGGGTTTCGATGCCCAGCAGCGTCAGCCAGGCATTGAAGGGGGTCTGGCAGGGGCCCAGGTCGCGCAGGGTCACCGCGTGGCTGTAGAGGGTGAAGGCGAGGTCGCCGAAGGTCTCGGCGAAGGTCAGGCCGTGATATCCCGGCTCCGGCTGGGACAGACTGGGGAACTTGTCGTTCTGCAGCCAGTCGAACTTGCCGGAATCGATCACGACGCCGCCCAGCGCGGTGCCGTTGCCCGACAGAAACTTGGTCGTCGAATGGATCACCAGATCGGCGCCGAACTCGATCGGCCGGCACAGGTAAGGCGTGGCCAGCGTGTTGTCGACGATCAGCGGGATGCCGGCTTCGTGCGCGATGGCCGCGATGGGCTCCAGATCGACCACCACGCCGCCCGGGTTGGCCAGGTTCTCAAGGAAGATCGCCTTGGTTTTCGGCCCGATGGCCTGGCGGAAATTTTCGGGCTCGTCGGGGTCCACGAAGGTGGCATTCCAGGCGAACTTCTTGATGGCGTGGCCGAATTGGTTGATCGACCCGCCATAAAGCTTGTTGGAGGTGACGAAATCGTCGCCCGGCGACATCAGCGCGAACAGCGCCAGTATCTGCGCCGCGTGTCCCGAGGACGTCGCCGTCGCGCCGCGCCCGCCTTCCAGCGCCGCCATGCGTTCCTCCAGCACCGATACCGTGGGGTTGGTCAGGCGCGAATAGATGAAGCCCGGCGTCTGCAGATTGAACAGGGACGCCGCATGATCCACATCGTCGAAGACATAGGATGTGGTCTGGTAGATCGGCGTCATCCGCGCGCCGGTCACCGGGTCGGGCGAGGCGCCCGCATGAACCGAAAGCGTCTCGAAACCGGGCTTGTTGTCGCTCATTATCGGATCTTTCGTTTTTTGCTGGAGATCACGCCGGAATTGATGCCGTTCCAGCCAAGCTCGCCATGCAGGCGGGCATATTCGATCTTGGGACAGCGGTTCATCACCACCTTCAGCCCGGCTTCCTCGGCGATGCGCGCGGCCTCGTCGTTCCACACGCCGATCTGCAGCCACAGCACCTTGGCGCCGATCCGCGCGGCCTCGTCCGCGTAAGGCAGGCAATCCTCGGACTTGCGGAACAGATCGACCATGTCGATATTTTCCTCGATGTCGGCCAGGCATTTGAATACCGGCTCGCCGAGGATTTTCTCGCCATGGGCCATCGGGTTGACCGGGATGACCCTGTAGTCCTTCTGCTGCAGGTATTTCATCGCGAAGAAACTGGGCCGGTTCCAGTTGGTGCTCGAACCGACCATGGCGATGGTTTTCACCTCGCTCAGAATTCCGCGGATATAGGCGTCGCTGTATTTGTCATGCTCGATCGCGGGCGGCGTTCCGTCCATCATTTGTGCTTCCAGACCGGCTTGCGCTTGCCGATGAAGGCGTCGATTCCCTCGCCGGCGTCGTGGAACATCATGTTGCAGGCCATTTCTTTCGCCGCATAAGCATAGGCCTCTTCCATATCCATTTCCAGTTGGCGATAGAACACGCGCTTGCCGGCCGACACGGCGGCCTGGGATTTCGCCGCGATGGTTTCGGCGACTTCAGTGCTTTTCACGTCCAGTTCCCCTGGCGCAACGGCGTAATTGATCAGCCCGAATTCCACGGCCTTTTCGGCGGATATGAAATCGCCGGCGAAAAGCATCTCAAAGGCCTGCTTGCGGCCCAGATTGCGCGACAGGGGCACGCCGGGCGTCATGCAGAACAGCCCCACGCCGATCCCCGAGGTGGCGAAGCTGGCGTCCGTCGAGGCCACGGCGAGATCCGCGTTGGCGACCAACTGGCAGCCGGCGGCCGTCGCGATCCCGTGGACCCGGGCGATCACCGGCTGGGGGATGCGTTGCATCGTGGTCATCATGCGCCCGCACTTGGCGAACAGATATTCGTAATATTCCTGGCTTGGGCTGGCGCGCATTTCCTTCAGGTCGTGACCGGCGCAGAAGGCCTTGCCATTGCCGCCAATCACCAGGACCCGCACGGACTTGTCCTCGGCGATTTCGTCGAAGCTCTCCTGCAGGGCATCCAGCATGGCCTCGGACAGCGCATTATACTGCCGCGGCCGGTTCAGGTTGAGCCGGCAAATGCCGTCCGCGTCCTGCCTGAGCAGGATGGCCTCCTGCTCCGTCGGTTTGGTGGCTGTACTGACCATTGCAATCTCCTTGCGCTACCCCGTCCGCCCGACCGGAATGCTACGTGTTCATATGCGATATGCAAGGGATATTGGCAAGGGCGCGACAATCCGCCATAACGGCGGCCATGAACGCCAACGCGCCACGCATCACCATCGATGAATTCAATGCCATCTGCGCCGCCGAGGGCGGTTTGGTGGAGCATTACGGCTTCGTGACCGATTATATCGGTTATGGCGAGGCCCGCGTGCGCATGCCGATCGACCATGCCCATATCAGGGTGGGGGGGACGGTATCGGGCCCGGCGATGATGGCGCTGGGCGATTTCGCCGTCTATGCGCTGGTCATGGGCATGATCGGGCCGTCGCCATTGGCCGTCACCACCAGCCTGAATGTCAATTTTTTGCGCCGGCCGGCGCCGGTCGATATCGTGGGGGAGGCGACGATTTTGAAGCTTGGCAAGCGGCTGGCCGTGGGCTCTGTGAACATCCATTCCCTGGGCGATGACGACCCCGTGGCGCATATCACGGCAACCTATTCCATCCCGCCGCCGGAGCATCGCGAGTGAGAAATCCAGCATTCAGGCGGTAAAACAGTGCGTTATATCGCGGTAAAATAATACCGCACATGTAACTTATTGATTTTATTGTAAAATATAAGAATAATTGCCGTTGACATGCGCCGCTCGCTCGCATAAAACTTGCGCCGCAATCGGAATGGGCCGTTCGGGTCCGCTCCCGAGTTTTTATGACAAGCTTCCGGCCATGCGCCGGTTATTGAGAGGCAAGACCGTGCTCAACAGCATGAAAACCTATACGATAAAGCCTTCCGAGATCGAGAAGAAATGGCTGATCGTCGACGCCGAGGACGTTGTCCTGGGGCGCATGGCGTCGATCATAGCCAACATTCTTCGCGGCAAGCACAAGCCGGCCTATACGCCGCACATGGATTGTGGTGACAATGTGATCATCATCAATGCCGAGAAGGTCAAACTGACCGGCAAGAAGTTGACGGACAAGAAATATTACTGGCACACCGGTTACCCCGGCGGCATCAAGGAGCGCACGGCCGAAAAAATCCTCGGCGGCGCCCATCCGGAACGGGTGATTATCAAGGCCATCGAGCGGATGATCCCGCGCGGGCCGCTGGGCCGCCAGCAGATGAAGAACCTGAAGGTTTATGCGGGTACCGA
>JADFVY010000303.1 GCA_015222795.1 Pseudomonadota bacterium
GCGCATACTCCTCCGGCTGCTTGAATCCATACATTTCTATACCGGCCACATACTCCTCCAAATAACTCTCGCCTGTGTATTTCTCATCTTTTTTGGGGGGGGATCTCTATAAGGCGCGGTGGAAAACCGCTTGTTCCGGGCCGTGGCGGATGATCGGGCGGTGCGGGGCGGCGGCGAATCTAACTATTTCTCTATTTTGCCGGGCGGGGTGGCGGTTATGCCTCGAACGCTTTCGCCGCCCTGACATCACCCACATGTATCCCGTTTCGGTTCTCCAGGGGCATGGTGATTCGGCTCGCCAGTTTCGCTTCCATCTCGTCCGTCAGCACCCCGATATGGCGTAGCACCGCCGACATCATGATTTCGGCGGCCCGGGTGGCGCCGTCGTCGCATTTCAGGGCGACGCCCAGGCCGTATTCGGGGATCGCGGCGCAGAATACCCCCTCGGCGCCGGTTTTCAGCAGCACCGAGCCGCCCGTTACCGTCATGACTTCGCTGCAATAGCGGCCTGTTCCGGCCACCATGAAGGGCTCGGCGGCCACCGCCCCGGCGATGCGGCGGCAGGCGGCGGCGCGGGGGGCGGGCAGGTCGTCCGGCGCGCCGAATCGGGCCATGCCGTACGCCATATTTTCCAGCGGGATGGCGACGGTCGGGATCGAGCAGCCGTCGATGCCGCGCGGTGCATTGCCCAGATCGATGCCGCACATGGCCTCCAGCACGCCGAGAATGCGCTGCTGAACGGGATGCTCGAATCGCACATAGCCCTTGGTCTTCTCGCCCATATGGACGGCTGTCGCCAGGAAACCGCAATGCTTGCCGGAACAGTTGTTATGGATCGGACAGGGCGTCTCGCCGGCCGCCGCCATGGCGCGGGTGGTTTCGTCATGCATCGGCCAGTGCGTGCCGCATTCCAGATCGTCCGGCCCGAGCCCGAGCCTGTCCAGCAAGGCCGCCGCCGTTTCGGTATGGCGCGACTCGCCGCCGTGCGACGCGCAGGCCAGCGCGATCTCCGAATCGCCCAGGCCAAGGGCTTCCGCCGCGCCGGTCTCGACCAGAGGGATCGCCTGCAGCGGCTTGATCGCGGAACGCGGATAGACGGCGGCGGTATGATCGCCCCAGCTTCGGGTGACCTTGCCGGTTATATCGACGACTGCCGCACTACCGCGATGGCGGCTCTCCACAATGGGTCCGCGGGTGATTTCTACAAGGATCGGGTTGGCGGGGGTGGCGGATGCGTCGAGTGGCATGATGGCGGAAATCCCAATGGTGATTCTCAGAGTCTGGCCCAGACTCTGATACATCTTGCCTCGGGTAAGCGGCTTGTGCAAGATTCGACCCATGGGTTCAGTACGCGGTTATTTCGGAATCGGCGTGGAGGGGATTTCCAAGCCAATGAATATGGGCAGTCTGTATCGGTCGGCGCATGCCTTCGGAGCGGAGTTCGTGTTCGCCATCGCGCCGGCGGTGAATCTGCGCGCGGTCAATGCGTCCGATACCTCGCAAACCGCCAAGCATCTGCCGATGTATGAATATCCGAGCGTCGAGGAAATGCGGCTTCCCAGGGGTTGCCTGCTGGTTGGCGTGGAACTGCTGGACGAGGCGATCGACCTTCCAAGCTTTACCCACCCCGCGCGCGCGGCCTATGTTCTTGGGCCGGAGCGCGGCTCGCTGTCGCCGGCGCTGCTTGAACGCTGCGACATGACGGTGAAGATTCCGACGAAGTTTTGCGTTAATGTCGGGATAGCGGGCGCGATCCTGATGTATGACAGGCTGATCACGAAGGGTCGTTTTGCGCCACGCGCGCCGCGCCCGGGTGGGCCGGTGGAGGCATTGCCGGAGCATATCCATGGTGGACAAATGTTTCGCCGCAGCCGAAATTAAGTACGGAATTTGCCATTTTACGGCCATCATTATCGCTATAACGGGAAGCCATGAAAAATATACCAATATATACCATTACCGCGGTCGCCCTTGTTACGGGACTGCTGGCCGGCGCTCAGGCCATGGCGCAGGATTCCGCGAAGGTTCTGGGAACCTTCAAGGACTGGGAGGTGCACAGCTTTCAGGAAGGCGGTGGCAAGGTCTGCAACATGTTTTCCAAGCCGACCGGGTCCGAGGGCGATTACACCCAGCGTGGCGACGTCTATATGTTCGTGACCAATCGGCCTTCGGAAGGCATAAAGGACGAGTTCAGTGTCCAGATCGGTTATACTTTCAAGACCGCCGCCCCGGCATACGCGATCGTCGGCAATACGAAATTCGAACTCTACACCCAGGAAGATTTTGCCTGGTTGCATGTGGACAAGAACCAGAAAGCGCTGATCCGCGCCATGCGCGGCGGATCGAAGATCACCGTCGAGGGAATTTCCAGCCACGGCACCAAGACGAAGGACGAATTCTCGCTGTCGGGCTTTACGGCCAGCCACAACATGATCAGCTCGGCCTGCAAATCCTGATTTGAACTATTTTGACCCGGCTTCGCGGTTGAATTCCTCGTTCAATCCCCGTTCCATGCGCAACAGGTCGTCGGGCACCGGCATGCCTGTCGCGCGGATCTGCTGCAGGATGGTCTGCAGGCGCAGCCAGATTTCGTGACGGTCGCCCAAATCGCCCTCCATTTCGTCGATCAGAAGGGATGCGGCGGCTGTGAGTTCGCTGTGTTCGTTGGACATGGGTGCTCCGGGTTAGGGTTGACCGGACGATAGTTTGACCCACCCCGCGGCCTTTCGCAAGCGGTCAACAAGCCGCAGTCACCCAGAAATCCCTTTGCCAGAGAGCATGATCGGCCCTATATCACCGGTTATGAGCGATCTTTCGCCGAAACTGAATGATTTCATGCCCGGTGGCCCGCTGGCCGGCGGAGATGCCGATTCGCGCAAGGATCTGATGGGGCTTAGTCGCGCCGAGCTGGCCACCGAGATGGAAGCTATCGGCGAGAAACGTTTCCGCGCCGACCAGATTTTCCACTGGATCTATTTCCGCGGCGTTACCGGTTTCGAGGAGATGACCGACATCTCCAAGGGCCTGCGCACGCGACTGGCGGAGCTTTACCGCATCGGCCGGCCGGAAATCGTGACGGCGCAAGTCTCGACCGACGGCACGCGCAAATGGCTGCTGCGGCTGGCCGACGGCAACGAGGTGGAGACCGTCTTCATTCCCGAACCCGGACGCGGCACGTTGTGTATTTCCAGCCAGGTCGGCTGTACCCTGACCTGTTCGTTCTGCCATACCGGCACCCAGGCCTGGGTGCGCAATCTTACCGCCGGCGAAATCGCGGGCCAGGTGATGACGGCGCGCGACGAACTGGGCGAATGGCCGACACCCAGCGACGACCGCCAGGTCACCAATATCGTGCTGATGGGCATGGGCGAGCCGCTGTTCAACTACGACAACGTCAAGGCGGCGGTCGATCTGTGCAAGGACGAGAAGGGCCTGAACTTCTCGCGCCGGCGCATTACCCTGTCGACCTCGGGTATCGTGCCGGAAATCCGCCGCGCCGGGGCCGAGATGCAGGTCATGCTGGCGATCTCGCTGCATGCGGCGCGCGACGATCTGCGCGATATTCTGGTGCCGATCAACAAGCGCTGGCCGATCGCCGAACTGTTGGCCGCCTGTCGCGACTATCCCTCGCTGTCGAACGCGCGGCGAATTACCTTCGAATATGTGATGCTTCAGGACATCAACGATTCCGACAAGGACGCGCGCGAGTTGCTGCGCGTGCTCGAGGGCATTCCGTCGAAGATCAACCTGATCCCCTTCAACCCCTGGCCGGGCAGCAATTACGGCACCTCCACCCCCGAACGCGTCCAGCAATTCGGCGAGATCATCCGCAACGCCGGCATCATGGCCACCATCCGCCGCCCCCGAGGCGCCGACATAGCCGCCGCCTGCGGTCAACTAAAGTCCGAAAGCGAACGGGTGCCGGCGTGGAAGAAACGGGGCGAAGATCGCGCGGAGGCGTGACTTCGGCATCTCGTGTGACTGCTTGAATCGCCACCGACGGTTGCGGTACGATATCTCCGTAGTGAAAAAAACATGGAGGTTTCGGCATGGAAGGCGTGTTCATCATCATAGTTGCGCAAGCGATCCTGTTACTGATCCCGGCCTGGCGGATATTCGGGAGGGCGGGCTTGGACTCCGCACTCGCGCTGGTGGTTTTAGTCCCTTATGCCGGTCTGCTGATCGCAATGGCGATTTTGGCCGCCGCGGATTGGCCTGGCAATAGAGGGGCCGGCGACCCGGAGC
>JADFVY010000304.1 GCA_015222795.1 Pseudomonadota bacterium
CACCGCGCCCTCGTAGCGGGCGCAGTCCAGTTCCCCGGGGTACAGCATTACGATACCGAAGAATTCGATGGCCTTGCCGTTGGCGGCCTCCAGGCGCCAGAAGGCGTCGGGGATGGTCACCGGCGGGGCCAGCAGCACGGCGGAAAAACCAGCGGCGGCGGCCATATCGAAGGGCAGGGTCGGATCGTCGGTGCAAAGCCCGAAATCGAACGCCATCCCGTGCGCATGGGGCAGCCGTCCCAGCGCCCGCAGCATCTCGATCGGCCAGGCGCTGACGTCGTCCTCCAGCGCCTCTTCATCCAGTGGCCAGTCAGGCGGCAGGCACATCACCAGTTCGCCATACTGCACGCCGGAACCTTCCGGCATCGGCTGGTCGCTCATGCCCGAGGTGACCAGCGTGTGACAGTTGCGGTCCGCTGTTGGCGGCACATGGTGGATGTCGATGGCGATGGTTTCCGATTCGAGCTCGTGAAACACCGCCTCCACCGGCCCGACATGGGTCCGGACATGATCCATCACGGCCGCCGCGGTCTCTACATTCGCAACCGCCGCTTCCACTTCGGCCTGGGTAGGTTCTTCACCGGACATGCACGCCCTCTCTCCTGTATGGCCCGACAGTCATCATAAACATAACAAGACGGGTAGGGAAATTTCCCTGCGTTCGGCCTGCATCACGCTATCGGAATCCCTGTTCCGTCAGCCAGCCGTCGATGCGCGTCGCAACATCTTCCCAGCCGGGTTCCAGCATCAGGGCGTGGCCGAGGCCGGGCAGCATCTCGGCCCTGGTCCCCAGCAGGCGGGCGGCGGAGCGGATGAAGGCCGGCGGGATCAGCCGGTCGGTCTCGCCGCCCAATACCTTGATCGGCATGTCGGGGATTTTTGCCGTATCCAGGAAGGCGGCGTTGCACATATCGGCCCAGGCGCGGTGGGACTCGTCGGTGAAGCGCTCGCCATGGCGGGAAAACCCGTTGTCGGGCTTGTGCCCGTATACGGCCTCGAACAGCACCGCCGGGCTTGGCGCGCGGCGGCCGAATTCGTGGGCGAGGCCCACGTCCCAGAACAGCGCCGGGTTGGTCGCCGCCATGGCCATGCCCGCCCCGGCCAGTCCGGTCGAGGGAACCGGCGCCATCAGCACGGCCGCCCTCGCGGGATGGCGCTCCAGATACCGCTGGGCCACGAAACAGCCCATGGAATGGCCGATCAGGATGGGTTGCTCAGCGAACCTCTCCGCCACATGGGCGACATCGGCCGCATAGTCGTCTATGCCGAACTGGTGGATGTCATCATGTCCCTCGCTCTGGCCGTGACCGCGCAGGCTGAGCGCATGGCAATCCCAACCGCGCACCGCGAACCAGTCCAGGAAACAAGTTTCCCAGCACCAGGCGCCGGCGAAGCCGCCATGGATGAATATCAGCGGCGGCCGGCCTTTCGTGGGCTTGCCGGCCCTTAAGACCTCCAGTTTCGGTTGCGCGGCGCGCTCGAAGCTCAAGAAATAGCCTCAAGCTCGTCGATCAGCCGGGCCACCACCGACAGCCCGCCGCCCCAGAACGCCGGGTCGCCCGCGTTCAGCCCGAAGGGCGCCAGAAGCTCTTTGTGGCGCAGCGTTCCGCCGGCCCGCAGCATGTCCAGATAACGCTCGGCAAAGCCCTCGTCGGCCTGCTCGTAGGCCGCATAGAGAGAATTCACCAGGCAGTCGCCGAACGCGTAAGCATAGACATAGAAGGGCGAGTGGATGAAATGCGGGATATAGCCCCAGAAGGTCCGGTAATTATCGTCGAAGCGCAATGCCGGGCCCAGGCTTTCGACCTGCACGTCCATCCAGATTTCGCCCAGCCGTTCGGGCATCAACTCGCCCTCGCGGCGTTCCGCATGGACGCGCTTTTCGAACTCGTAGAAGGCGATCTGACGGACCACCGTGTTCAGCATGTCCTCTACCTTGCCGGCCAGCATGGCGCGGCGCGCCTTGACGTCCCGCGTCTTTTTCAGCATCGCCTGGAAGGTCAGCATCTCGCCGAACACCGAGGCGGTCTCGGCCAGGGTCAGCGGCGTGTCGGCCATCAGGTGGCCCTGATCGGCGGCCAGAACCTGATGCACCCCGTGGCCCAACTCATGCGCAAGGGTCATCACGTCGCGGGTCTTGCCCTGGTAGTTCAGCAGCAGGTAGGGATGGGCCGATGGCACCGTGGGATGCGCGAAGGCGCCCGACGACTTGCCCGGCCGCACCGGCGCGTCGATCCAGTTATTGTCGAAAAACCGCTTGCCGACAGTCGCCATGTCCGGCGAGAAGGCGCCATAGGCATCCAGCACGGTCTCGCGCGCCTCGTCCCAGGTGATCTCGCGCTCGTCCGAATCGGGCAGCGGCGCGTTGCGGTCCCAGTAATCCAGTTGGTCCCCGCCGAACCATTTCGCCTTCAGCGCATAATAGCGGTGCGACAGCGTCGGGTAGGCCTCGCGCACCGCGCCCGACAGGGCGTCGACCACCTCGTCCTCCACAAAGTTGGCCAGGTTGCGCGAGGAATCGCCGCGCGGAAATTTGCGCCAGCCATCCTCGATTTCCTTGTCCTTGGCCAGCGTATTGGTGATCAGCGCCAGCGTCTTCACATTGCCGGCCAGCACATTGCCCAGGCTATGCGCGGCGTCCTTGCGCTTGGCGCCGTCGGCGTCGGACATCAGGCTCAGGATTTCCGCCTCGGTCAGTTCCTTTCCCCGAAAGTCGAAGCGCAGGCCGGCCATGGTTTCATCGAACAGGCGCACCCAGGCGGCGCGGCCGACCACGTATTTTTCATGCAGCACGCGTTCGATTTCATCGTCCAGCTGATGCGGGCGCATGGCGCGTACGTCGCGCAGCCAGGGCCGGTACCGGGCCAGCGCCGGTTCGTCCAGCATAGCCTCCAGCCGGCCGTCCTCGATGCGGTTGAGTTCCAGCGTAAAAAACAGCAGCTGCACCGAGATAGCGCTCAGCCGCTCGAAAATACCTTGATAGAATTTACCGTTCGCGGGATCGGATTGATCGCCGGCATAAACCAGCTGCGCATACGAACCGGCCCGCGACATGGCCTCGTCGATGCGCTCATAGTCGGCTATGGCCGCGCCCAGCGTTGCGCCGTCCAGCGCCGCCAGCTTGCCCTTGCAGCGTTTTTCGAACGCGGCGGCGTCGGTTTCCATGCGGTCGAGATCGGCCGAAAGTTCCTTCGAATCGGGCGCCGGATAGAGGTCCGACAGGTCCCAGTGCGGCAACGCATTATGCGCGGCGGCTTTCACCATGAATATACTCCCTTTATTTCATGGACCCATATATGATGCCGACAGAGACTCGACAAGCCGGATTACCGGCGGAACCTGAACTTAAGGGAGTAGATGCCCATGGATTACAAATCCATCCGTAACCTCCCCACCATGTTTTTCGATCAGGCGGAACGCTTTGGCGACCGCCCGCTACTGTGGCATAAGCAGGATGACGAATGGTGGAGCCGGTCGTGGACGCAGACCGCCGAGGAGGTAACCGCGCTGGCGCGTGGCCTGTTGGCGCTGGGCGTGCAGCCTGGCGACCGGATCGGGCTGGTTTCGGAAAACCGTCCGGAATGGCTGATCGCCGATATCGCCATCATGGCGGTGGGCGCCTTTTCGGTGCCGGCCTATATCACCAGTTCCGCCGACGACTATCATTACCTGTGGTGCAACTGCGGGTCGAAGGGGGTTATTGTCTCGACCCCCGCGCTGGCCCGCAAAGTGCTGCCGGCGGCGCAAAAATGCCCGGACACGGAATTCGCTGTTTGCATCGAGGCGCCGGCCGATCCGCCGATTCAGGGAATTCGCACGCTGACCTGGGCGGATTGCGTGGCTGGCGGGGCGGGCCGTGACGATGACATCCGGGCGCTGGCCGCCACGCTGGAACGCGCCACCACCAGTTGCCTGATTTATACCTCGGGCACCGGCGGGCAGCCCAAGGGCGTGATGTTGAGCCACGGGGCGATCCTGAGCAATTGCATGGGCGCCGAGGATGTGATTTCCCACCTTCCCGGTTATGCCAGCCCGGGCGAGATATTCCTGTCGTTCCTGCCGTTGTCGCATTCCTACGAGCATACGGGGGGGCAGTTTTTCCCCCTCTCGATTGGCGCGGAGATTTATTACGCCGAATCGCTGGAAAAGCTGGTCGGAAATATCGCCGAGGTGCGCCCGACCATCATGATGGCTGTGCCGCGGCTTTACGAAATGATCCATGGCCGCATCATGCGCGGCCTGGAAAGCCAGAGCGGCCTGAAGCGCGCATTGTTCCACAAGGCGGTGGAGCTTGGCCGTAAAAAATACGAAAAACCAGGCTCGCTGACCTTTACCGAAAGGCTGCTGGATGGATTGTTGGATCGGCTGGTCCGCGCCAAGGTGGCCGGGCGCTTCGGCGGCCGGCTGAAGGCCTTCGTGTCGGGCGGCGCGCCGATGAACTATGACGTCGGAATATTTTTCACGGCTCTGGGCCTGCGCCTGCTGCAGGGCTACGGCCAGACCGAATCGGCGCCGGTCATATCCATCAACCGGTATGAGATCAACAAGATCGATACGGTCGGCCCGCTGGTGAAGGATGTCGAGGTCCGCATCGCCCAGGACGGCGAGATCCTGGCCCGCGGCGAATTGCTGATGAACGGCTATTGGAACAATCCGCAAGCGACGGCGGAGACCATCGTCGATGGCTGGCTGCATACCGGGGACATCGGCGAATTCGATGAAGATAACTGTCTGAAAATCACCGACCGCAAGAAGGATATCATCGTCAATTCCGGCGGCGACAATATTTCGCCGCAACGGATAGAGGGCATGCTGACGGTCGAGCCCGAGGTTGGTCAGGCGATGGTCTATGGCGACGCGCGACCGCATCTGGTGGCGCTGATCGTGCCGGACGAGGATTTCGCCAAGGCCTGGGGCAAGGGCCATGAACGGGCCACGGACCTGGCGGCGCTGATAGGCGACGCGGATTTCGTCAAGGCAATCGGCGAGGCCGTTGACCGCGTAAACGCCAAACTGACCGCGCCGGAGCGGGTGCGTCGATATGTTCTGGCGCCCGAGGGCTTCACAACTGATAACGAAATGTTGACGCCGAGCATGAAAATTCGCCGCCATGTTATAAAAGAAAATTACGGTGAAGCTCTGGACGCGTTGTATGGTGGTTAATATGATCTCGCCGGGACGCGTGTTCGTCCAGATTTCCGACCACAAGGAGAAGCAATAGATGCTCACGGCGCGCCAGCCTGGACTATTAATCGGGTTCGCCGTGCTATTGGCGCTGACCGGTTGCGATCTCAGCATGGACATCTTCACCGAAGACCCGACCGCGTTGAGCGACGACCGCAGCGAAGACGCGCAGCAACTGGACGACCGAATTCGCGGCGATATCCTGTCGGCATTTGTCGATCAGGAGGTCGGCACACTGAAGAACGTGACGGTTGAAGTCTATGAGGCGAATGTCCTGCTGACCGGCACCGTCAGCGACCCGGAAGCCAAGGATACCGCCGGCGCCGTTACGGCTTCCGCGGAGGGCGTCGGCAATATTTTCAACGAAGTCCAGGTGATTGAGGATTCCAGCCCGCGGGACAAGGCCGAGGATTTGTCGGTCGAAAACAGACTGAAAACCAGCCTGCGAGGATCGGCCAGGATCAATTCCTTCAATCTCAGATGGCACAGCGTGGACGGGGTCGTCTATATATTAGGCCGCGTGAAAAGCCAGAAGGAGCGGGACAAGGTGCTGGAAATCGTGCGCTCGGTAAAGGGCGTCAAGGACGTTGTCGACCATATTGTGGTGCGTACGCTCGACGGGGCGCAAAGCTGGCTCAACAATTTGCTCTGAATTCACGGTGACGGGCAAGGATCGTTCGCGTCGGACCCAGCCGGGGCAATAATTGAAGTCGCGCCAATCGGTCCTCGCAACTCTTGTTGCTAAAATCAGCCTTCATCGCGAGACCGATTGAAATTGGCGGCGCAAGCTGTACCCTCTTGTTCAAGACAAAAAATTCTAAGATAAAAAAATCGCGGGAAATGGAAATGCTGGAAGAGGGCTCGCGGAAATGCCGCTGAAACAGGTGACGCTCGACGACAAATACGTGCTGGAATCCGGCCGGGTCTATCTTACCGGCACCCAGGCGCTGGTCCGCCTGCCGATGCTGCAGCGCCAGCGCGATGCGGCGGCCGGGCTGAACACCGCCTGTTTTATCTCTGGCTATCGCGGCTCGCCGCTGGGCGGGCTGGATACTGCCATGTGGCGCGCCCAGAAGTTTCTGGACCGGAACCATATTAATTTCCGCGCCGGCGTGAACGAGGATATGGCCGCCACCGCCATCTGGGGCAGCCAGCAGGTCGGCATGTTCCCCGGCGCCAAATACGATGGCGTCTTTGGCATGTGGTACGGCAAGGGTCCGGGCGTTGACCGGTCGGGCGATGCGCTGAAACACGCCAACAATGCCGGCACCGCGCCTTATGGCGGCGTGCTGGCGCTGGCCGGCGACGATCATACCTGCCGTTCCTCCACCCTGCCGCACCAGTCCGACCACGCCTTCGCCGACGCCAGCATGCCGGTGCTGAATCCGGCGGGGGTGCAGGACGTCATCGATCTCGGCCTCTTCGGTTATGCGATGTCGCGCTATTCGGGATGCTGGGTCGGTTTCAAGACGGTGGCCGAGACGGTCGAGACCTCGGCCTCGGTGGAGATCGACCCGCTGCGGCTGGAAATCGCCCTGCCGACGGATTTCGAGATGCCCGAAGGCGGGCTGAACATCCGCTGGCCCGACCCGCCGAACGCCCAGGAATACCGGCTGCACCGCTACAAGCTCTACGCCGCGATTGCGTTTGCGCGGGCCAACAAGCTGGACCGGGTGGCGATCGCCAGCCCGAAACCCCGCTTTGGCATTGTCACCACCGGCAAATCCTATCTCGATGTGCGCCAGGCGCTGGACGATCTGGGCATCGACGAGGCCTATGCGGCCGAGATCGGCCTGACCGTCTACAAGGTCGCCATGGCCTGGCCGCTGGAGCCCGAGGGCGCGCGCGCCTTTGCCGAGGGGCTGGAGGAAATCCTTCTCGTCGAGGAAAAGCGCGCGGTGATCGAAAACCAGTTGAAGGAACAGCTCTATAACTGGGACGCGGCGGTGCGCCCGCGCATCATCGGCAAGTTCGACGAGGAAGGCGAGTGGATCCTGCCGTCGGCCGGCGCGCTGACCCCGGCGCGGATTGCCCGCGTCATCGCCAAACGCATCGCGCGCTTCCATACCAGCCCGCGCATAACCGAGCGCCTGGCCTTCCTGGAGGCCAAGGAAAAGGCGCTGGAGTCCATGCATCCCGCACCCGCCCGTGTCCCCTATTTCTGTTCCGGCTGCCCGCACAACACATCGACCAAGGTGCCCGAGGGCAGCCGTGCGCTGGCCGGCATCGGCTGTCATTACATGGTGCAGTGGATGGACCGGCGCACCGATACCTTCACCCAGATGGGCGCCGAGGGCGTTACCTGGACCGGCCAGGCCCCCTTCACCGAGGAAAAGCACGTCTTCGTCAATATCGGCGACGGCACCTATTTCCATTCCGGCATCATGGCGGTGCGTCAGGCCGTCGCCTCGGGCGCCAATATCACCTACAAGATCTTGTTCAACGATGCCGTCGCCATGACCGGCGGCCAGCCGATCGACGGGCCGATGACGGTGCCGCAGATTACCAACCAGCTCTACGGCGAGGGTGTGGCCAGGACCGTCGTGGTCACCGACGAGCCGGGGAAATATCCCAAGGGCGCGGGTTGGGCGCCGGACGTGAAGATACATCACCGCGACGAACTGGATATCGTCCAGAAACAGATGCGCGAAATCGAGGGCGTCACCGCGATCATCTACGACCAGACCTGCGCCACCGAAAAACGCCGCCGCCGCAAGCGCGGCATCATGGAAGACCCGGCCCGGCGCGCCTTCATCAACGAGGCGGTGTGCGAGGGCTGCGGCGATTGCTCGCTGACCTCCAACTGCCTGTCGGTGGTGCCGGTGGAGACCGAATTCGGCCGCAAGCGGGCCATCGACCAGTCGGCCTGCAACAAGGATTTCTCCTGCCTCAACGGCTTCTGCCCCAGTTTCGTCACCGTCGAGGGCGGCGACCTGCGCAAGCCGGACCGGAAGAACCTCGGCGGCGAGGTTCCGTTCCCCGTGCTGCCCGATCCCGAACTGCCCGCGCTTGACACGCCATACAGCATCCTGGTGACCGGCATCGGTGGCACCGGCGTGGTCACGATCGCGCAGTTGCTGGGCATGGCCGCCCATATCGAGGACAGGGGCGTCGGCGTGCTGGATATCGCCGGTCTGGCGCAGAAATTCGGCGCGGTCACCAGCCATGTGCGCATCGCGCCAAGGCCCGAGGATATCCACGCCGTCCAGATCGCGGCCGGTGGCGCCAACTTGGTAATCGGCTGCGATCTGGTGGTGAGCGCGGGCGCGGATGCGCTGGGCAAGATGCAGGACGGGATGACGCGCGCCGTCGTGAACACCCACGAGATGATCACCGGCGATTTCACCCGTAATCCGGATCTCACGCTGCCGGCCGGGGACATGCGCCGCGCGATCGACGAGGCCGTGGGTGGCGGCGCCGACTATGTCGCGGCGACCAGGCTGGCCAACGCCCTTATCGGCGACTCCATCGGCGCCAACCTGTTTACGGTCGGTTACGCCTGGCAG
>JADFVY010000305.1 GCA_015222795.1 Pseudomonadota bacterium
AAGCATCGCCCGCGCACACCCTCCTGCCGGGGAGACGGGAAACACGATCCAATGGGTACCATCCGTTGGGTGGAGACCACTAGCTAGCGCCTGTCGAGCCAAAGCCGCCGGCGCCCCGCTCGGAAGACGGCAGGTCCCCCTCGGACCCGACCTCGTTCCAGCCAAGCCGCGTGACCGGCGCCACCACCATCTGCGCGATTCGCATGCCGCGCGAGACCGTGAAATCCTCGTCGCCCAGGTTGGCCAGGATAACCTTCACCTCGCCCCGGTAATCGGCGTCGATGGTACCCGGGCTGTTCAGCACCGTAATGCCGTTTTTCAGCGCCAGCCCGGAACGGGGGCGCACCTGCGCCTCATGGCCCGGCGGCAGTGCGATGACCAGTCCGGTGGGAACCAGCGACCGCGCGCCCGGCGCCAGTGCCAGATCCGCGTCTACCGCCGCCATCAGATCCAACCCGGCACTGTCGGCCGTGGCGTAGCCGGGTAGCGGCAAATCGGCGCCGTGGGGCAACCGTGTTACGGAAACATTTACGTTATTCATTATGCAACTCAAGCCTTTGCCACAAAATTCTCAGCAATTCGTTCAACAAGGCGCCGCGCGACTTCTTCTTTCGACATCCGGGGCCAGTCCTCGACCCCGTCACCATCAATCAGATGGATGACATTGGCGTCGCCGCCGAAGGTGCCGGTAGCCGGCGAGACATCGTTGGCCAGAATCCAGTCCGCGCCTTTCCTTTCAAGTTTCACCTTCGCATGCTCGACGATTTTTTCGGTCTCGGCGGCGAAACCGATCAGCAGCCCGGGGCGCAGATTGCCGGCCTCGCCCAATGTCCTCAGAATATCCGGGTTCTCGATCAGCGCCAGCGCGGGCGGCCCACCGCCATCCTTTTTCATCTTCTGCCCGGCCTCTTCCGCCGTGCGCCAGTCCGACACCGCCGCGGCGCAGACCGCCACATCCACCGGCAGGGATTGCTGGCAGGCGGCCAGCATCTCAGCCGCGCTTTCCACATGGATCACCGATATGCCGGCCGGGTCGGCCAGGGCGGTCGGCCCGCTGACCAGTGTCGTCCGCGCGCCAAGATCGGCCAGGGCGCGGGCGATGGCATGGCCTTGCTTGCCCGACGATCGGTTGGCAATATAGCGCACCGGGTCGATCGCCTCGTGGGTCGGGCCGCTGGTGACCAGCGCCTTGCGGCCTTCCAGCGGGCGGTTCCTTGCCGGGGCGCCGCCGGACGGCGTGACCGCAGGCGCATCGCCGCGGAAAACGGCCTCGATGGCGCCGAGGATTTCGTCAGGTTCGGCCATGCGCCCCTCGCCGAATTCGCCGCAGGCCATATCCCCGGCGCCGGGGCCGACACGCAGCACGCCGCGTGCCGCCAGGGTTTCGATATTGGCGCGGGTGGCGGCATGTTCCCACATGCGCACATTCATCGACGGCGCCACGAGCACCGGCTTGTCGGATGCCAGCAGCGCGGTCGTCGCAAGGTCATCGGCCAGGCCGGTGGCCATCTTCGCCAAAAGATCGGCCGTGGCCGGCGCCACTACCAGCAGGTCGGCGTCGCGGGACAATTCGATATGCCCCATCGCGGCTTCGTCGGTCAGCGAGAACAGGTCGTCATAGACCCTGTCGCCGCTTAATGCCGCCAGACTAAGCGGCGTAACGAACTGCGCGCCGCCCCTGGTCAGGATGCAGCGCACCGACGCGCCTCTCTCCCGCAGGCGGCGGATCAGCTCAAGCGTCTTGTAGGCGGCGATGCCGCCCGCGACGATCAGCAGTATGCGCTTGTTCGAAAGCACGGGTTCGGATGCTCCGGCATTGGTTAAATCTACAGGCCGTTACTGTGATAAATACATAACCTGCATGCCTGATCGCGGCAAGCCGTTCCTTAATAGAATGCCAGCAAATGAAGTTTAACTAAAATTTGAGTTAAATTCCGTACGATTGCGAACCGATCCCTGTTTTGCGCGGTTTCTCGCTATCCAGCCAGCGCCAGAACGATTACCGTCGTGACCAGCGCGGTGGCCGCGGCGACGATTGCCGCTGGCCACAGGTTGTTATCCCGGCTTCGCAGCGCCGCCTCGGTTTCGGGATGCAGGCGCATGCCGCCTTCCTCGATCATCTTGCCGGCCAGATCGATGCGATCCAGTAACACGGGAAGTCTTTCCAATTGGGTCATCGCGGTTTCCGCCGCGTCACGCATCCGCGCTTGCGGCCCCCGGTTCTCCCACATCCATTCCTCGATCAACGGCTGGGCCAGGATCCACATATTGACGGCAGTGTCCAATTTGCGGCTGACGCCCTCGGCGACCAGCATGGTCTTCTGCAACAACAGCAACTGGGGTTGGGTTTCCATTTCGAACTGCTCGGTCACCTGGAATAGCTGGGCCAGCAATCGGGCCAGCGAAATCTGATCCAGCGGCAGGTCGAGGATCGGCTCGCCGATCGAACGGCAGGCCTGGGTAAAGGCATCGCGTGACTTGTGCGCCGGTACATAGCCGGCCTGGAAATGTACATCGGCCACGCGCCGGTAATCCCGTTGCAGGAAGGCCAGCAGCATGTCGGCCAGGTAGTTGCGGGTCTTGCGGTCCAGCCGCCCCATGATGCCAAAATCCACCGGCATCAACGCGCCGTCGCGGCCGATGAACATGTTGCCGGGATGCATGTCGGCATGGAAGAAACCGTCCCGGAAGACCTGATAGAAGAAGGCCTGGGCCGACTTCTCGATGATGTCGCGCGGGTCCAGCCCCGCATCCACCAGCGCCTCGACTTCGTCGATGGATATGCCGTCGATGCGTTCGGTCGTTAGCACCCGGCGGCCAGTGCGTTGCCAATTCACCTTCGGCACATGAAAGTCTCGCTCGCCAGCGAAGTTCTCGGCCAGTTCCACGGCGGCGGCGGCCTCCATCCGCAAATCCATTTCCAGCCAGATTGTTTCCTCGAAGGTGGCGACCACTTCCACCGGTTTCAGCCGGCGCAGATCGGGTCGCGCGCGCTCCACCATCCGCGCCACCCAGTACATAAGGCCCAGGTCGCTGGCGAAAATAGCCTCGACGTCCGGGCGCAGCACCTTGACCGCCACCTCCTCGCCATCGGTCGTGGTCGCGAAATGGACCTGGGCGATAGACGCCGCCGCTATTGGCTCGCTTTCGAAATGATTGAACAGTTCGTCGATGGTCCGGCCCAGTTCCGCCTCAATAATAGCCTTCGCCTGGTCCGACGGGAACGGCGGCAGCTTGTCCTGCAGGGACGACAGGTCGCTGGCCACCTCTTCGCCCACCAGGTCGGACCGGACCGAAAGAGCCTGGCCCAGCTTGATGAAGGTGGGGCCCAGCGTCTCGCAGGCGCTGGCCAGCCGCTCGCCCGGCCGGCCGGGTGCGCGGCGGCGCGAGATCAGCCTGACCAGTGTCATCACCGCCGGCGCCACGCCCAGCTTTTCCAGCGGGAACAACGCGTCGTGGCGCGCCAGCGTGCGCGCGATCAGGAACAGCCGGAACAGATTTGCGATAGCCTTCAGCATATTGGCGCTGGCCCGTCAGATTCGCCAGGCGGAATGGATCGCCGCGATCCCGCCCGAAAGGTTCCGGTATTTCACCTGCTTGAGGCCGGCTGCCTCCATGAGATCGACAAGTTCCTGCTGTGGCGGGAAGCGGCGAATGCTTTCGGCGAGATATTCATAGGACTCGCGATCGCCCACCACCCATTGCCCCAGCGCCGGCAGCACCGAGAAGGAATAACGGTCATAGAGAGGCTCCAGCCAGGACCAGGCCAGATGGCTGAATTCCAGGCAGAGGAACCGTCCGCCGGGTTTCAGAACGCGCCGCGCCTCGGCCAGCGCCTTGTCGATATGGGTTACGTTGCGCAGGCCGAAGGCGATGGTATAGGCGTCGACGCTGTTGTCGGGCATGGGCAAGGCCTCGGCATTGCCAACCGCCCAGTCGATGCCGCTCAAAATACCCCGGTCGATGGCGCGGTCGCGGCCCACCAGAACCATCTCCTCGGTCAGATCGCAGACGGTGACCTTGCCGCCGCCTTTTTCCAGGAAGCGAAAGGCGATGTCACCGGTGCCGCCGGCCACGTCCAGCAGGTGCATGTCGGCGCGCGGCGCCAGCCAGCCAATGAACTCCGCCTTCCAGGCGCGATGGATGCCCAGCGACATCAGGTCGTTCATCAGATCGTAGCGGCCGGCCACGCTGTCGAACACGCCGCGGACCAGCCTGGACTTGTCCTCGGCGCGCACTTCCCGGAAGCCGAAATCGGCGACCTCTTCCATTCCGTCTTTATCCTTGTCCCGCATGGCGGCGAAGATAGCGCAGCAGCGCCGCCTTTGCTAGGGCAATACCCGATCAAACTGAACCGGTCCGGTTCAGTTTGATCGGGTAAAATTGCCCGCAATTTCAAGGGTCAAGCATCTTTATCCGATCTATTGGATCGCATAAGCGATTCCAATAGATCGGATGATGCTCTAGAAGAGAGCATGCCTGAATTGCCCGAAGTCGAAACCGTCCGGCGCGGACTGCAGCCCGTCCTTGAAGGTCATCTGTTGGCCGATGTGGTGCAGCGCCGCCCCAACCTGCGCTTTCCCCTGCCCGAACGCATGCCCGAGCGGCTGCGCGGACGGCGGGTCGCCCATATCGGGCGGCGCGCGAAATACATCCTGATGGAACTGGATAATGGCGAGGTGCTGATAATCCATCTCGGCATGTCGGGGCGGATGACGATCCATGAGGGCGCGCCGCCGCCGGCGGACAAGCATGACCATGTTGAGTTTCTGACCGACGCCGGCGTGACGGTTCGCTTCAACGATGCGCGGCGTTTCGGGATGATCGACCTGGTGGCCGGCGACGCGCTGGGCGACTATCCGATGCTGGCCGGGCTGGGGCCGGAACCGCTGGGCAACGAATTCAATGAAGCCACCCTGTCGGCGGCGCTGGCCGGCCGGCGCACGCCGATCAAGTCCGCGTTGCTGGACCAGCGCGTGGTTGCCGGGCTGGGCAATATATATGTCTGCGAGGCGCTGTGGCATGCGGGCATCTCACCCCGGCGCGGCGCCCATACGATCCCCGGCGCGCGGGCGACCCGGCTGGTCCCCGCGATTCGGCGGGTGCTGGAGGCGGCGATCGCGGCCGGCGGGTCCAGCCTGAAGGACTATGTCCAGACCAGCGGTGAGTTGGGCTATTTCCAGCATGAATGGCGCGCCTATGGCCGTGAGGGCGAATTCTGTGGCCGCGAGGGCTGTGACGGTGTTATCCGACGCATCGTCCAGTCCGGCCGCTCCACTTTCTACTGTGCACTGCATCAAAGATAATGTGCATTGCGGCATGATGATGCTATAGCAGGGCCATGCGACGGATTGCGGTCATAACAATCATGTTCCTGGCGCTGTTGGCGATGGTTCCGCCGGCTGGCGCTCAAGGATTCTTCGAGTTGCTGGAGGACGTGCCGGTAATGCCGGCCCTTGCCCCCGTGGCCGATGCGGGCATTGAATTTGACGCGCCTTCGGGGCGCATCGTCGAGGCCTATGCCATCGGCGCCACCGACCGCCAGTCAGTACTCGACTTTTACCGCGCTACTTTGCCGCAGCTTGGCTGGCAGGCCGGCGCCGGCGATGCCTTCCTGCGCGAATCGGAATCGCTGAAGATCGATTTCTTCGGGCCGGATGGCGAGATTACCGTGCGCTTCACGGTGGCCCCGGCAACATCCGGCGGCTGATACTCAACCAACCAACGCCAAGGAAAATACGGAACGATGTCCTTCGAAAATATCATCGTGGAAAAACGCGAGGCCGTCGGCCTCATCACCCTGAACCGACCGCAAGCGCTGAACGCGCTCTGCAATGCGCTGGTCGTCGAACTTGGCCAGGCGCTGGACGACATGGAGGCGGACGACACCATCGGCTGTGTTGTGTTGACCGGTTCGGAGAAGGCTTTCGCGGCCGGCGCGGATATCAAGGAGATGCAGTCCCAGTCCTACATGGATGCCTATCTGGCGGATTTCATCACCACTGGCTGGGAACGTGTGACAACCTGCCGCAAGCCGATTATCGCCGCGGTGGCCGGCTATGCGCTGGGCGGCGGCTGCGAGATGGCGATGATGTGCGACTTTATCCTGGCGGCCGACACCGCGAAGTTCGGTCAGCCCGAAATCACCATCGGGACCATCCCCGGCGCCGGCGGCACCCAGCGCCTGACCCGCGCGGTCGGCAAAGCAAAATCCATGGACATGATCCTGACCGGCCGCATGATGGATGCCGAAGAGGCAGAGCGCGCCGGGCTGGTCAGCCGGATTGTGCCAGCCGATGGCCTGGTCGAGGAGGCCATGAAGACGGCGGCGAAGATTGCGTCGATGTCGCGTCCCAGTGTCATCATGGCAAAGGAGGCGGTTAATCGCGCCTTCGAGACTACGCTGTCCGAGGGTGTGCGCTTCGAGCGCCGCCTGTTCCATTCGACCTTCGCGACCGAGGATCAGAAGGAAGGAATGGCCGCCTTCGCCGAGAAGCGGAAACCGGTTTTCAGGAACCGCTGAGCTTAGAGCCAGAATCTTATGGCCACAGTTGCAGTTTTGAAGGGTTGACGGCGGGTTCGGACCCCGTTATAAACCGCCGCCTTGAACGATTTTCAGTAAATGTTCGGAACAGATATATGGCTAACCATACTTCGGCCAAGAAACGGATCCGCCAGACAGTTCGGCGGACCGAGGTCAATCATAATCGGATCAGCAGGATCCGTACCTTTGTGAAAAAATTCGATGTTGCGATCGCCAGCGGTGACAAGGCGGCGGCGGAACTGGCTTTCCGCACGGCGATGCCGGAAATGCATCGCGGGGTTACTCGCGGGGTCCTTCATCGCAACACCGTCTCGCGCAAGGTTTCGCGCATGTCGGCCCAGGTCAAGGCGCTCGGATAAGTTTACCAGCGCCTACGATCCGCGCAGTTTTGATGTGCCGCGTTCCCCCGGGAGCGCGGCATTTATTTTCGCAATTTTCTTTCGCGCCCCCTTTCTTCTGGAAATTCAATCGGCTGGCGGGAGTCAAATATTTTATTTGCAGTGTTCCCGATTCGGTCTCGTTGCATCCGGCGAAAACCACCGATACATTGCCCTTGCTTTCGGGGGGGCGGATAACAAGGTACGCAAAGTACTTTTCGCCAAAATTAAAATGCAAAACGAGAAGGAATTCGAACATTTTCCCGACGTGAAATAGATTGCCTATTATTCACAACGGTAGATGCGCGAACTCTCTCCTCAGTTTCTTAAAATCGTGTTGCGATTACTTTCGCGCGCCGGCAAAAGCTGGGTTTATGCTGTCTGAATTGGGCTATATTAAATGCCTGCCAAATAGAGAAGAAACGCTTTTCTATTATTCCGGACCGTGTCGGCAAAGCTGATACCGGACCGCGAAGTATGGGCCACCAGCGTTCGACAGGGCGGAAGCCGGGCAGAACGCCAAACAGAATAAGGGCCGTTGGGCCAGTGGGTTGAGTGAGTTGATGGACACCTTTTATGACCAGGAAGTTGCCGCTCAATGGATGCGGGTTCGCAATCGGCTGCAGGCAGAATTCGGCGAGGCGGCATATCGGAGCTGGCTGAAGCCTCTGGTGCTCAAGGGCTTCGATGGTGGCGAGGTTGTGATCGCCGTGCCGACCGATTTCATGCGTGAATGGGTCGAAGCGCAGTATGCGCAGAGGCTGATGGATCTGTGGGAAGAGGAAAACCATAACGTTCGTGTCATCAAAATAGTCACCGCGCCGACAACCGCTATGTGCCAGCCCCGGTCGCAACGCGAGGTCCCCGTTCCCGGGCGCCCCGCCATCTCGGACAATAACGGACTCTCCATCGAAAATCTCAGCGCGCCGCTGGACAAGCGCCTCACCTTCGACAGTTTTGTGACCGGCAAACCGAACGAGTTGGCCTTCGCGGCCTCGCGGCGTATCGCCGAGTCTTCGGAGGTCACCTTCAACCCGCTGTTTCTGTATGGCGGCGTCGGGCTGGGCAAGACCCATCTGATGCACGCGATCGCCTGGCAGATCAGCCGGCAGGACCCGACGCGCCGCATTCTTTATTTGTCGGCCGAGAAGTTCATGTATCAGTTTATCCGGGCGCTCAGATTCAAGGACACGGTCTCCTTCAAGGAGCAGTTCCGCTCGGTCGATGTTCTGATGATCGACGACTTTCAGTTCATCAGCGGCAAGGAAAGCACCCAGGAAGAGTTCTTTCACACCTTTAATGCGCTGATTGACCAGAATCGGCAGATCGTGATCTCGGCCGACAAGTCGCCGAACGATCTGGAAGGCATCGAGGAGCGCATGCGTTCGCGCCTGGGATGGGGGCTGGTTGCCGATCTGCACCCCACGACCTACGAGCTTCGCCTCGGTATCCTGCAGTCCAAGGCGGAAATGATGGGCGTCGAGATGCCACCAAGGGTGCTGGAATTTCTGGCCCACAAGATCACTTCCAACGTACGCGAGCTGGAGGGCGGGCTGAACCGCATCGTCGCCTATGCCAGTCTCGTCGGGCGCCCGATTACGCTGGAAAGCGCTCAGGAAGTGCTGCACGATCTGCTGCGCGCCAATGACCGGCGGGTGACGATCGAGGAGATCCAGAAGCGCGTCGCCGAGCATTTCAATATCAAGCTGGCGGAAATGTCGTCGGCCCGGCGATCGCGCGCGGTTGCGCGGCCCCGCCAGGTGGCGATGTATCTTGCCAAACAGCTTACCGCGCGCTCGCTGCCCGAGATCGGCCGCAAGTTTGGGGGCCGCGACCACACCACGGTCATGCATGCTGTTCGCAAGGTCGATGAACTGCGCGGATTGGACGCCGGCTTCGCCGAGGACGTGGAACTTTTGAGGCGGATGCTGGAGAGCTGACGGCCTTCTTTTGCCTGATACAGACCACTAGTGCGGATTCGCGCCGCCTGCTCACAAAAAAAGTGCGGTTTCCTTTACCCTTTGCTATAGTCCGTTTCCGTACGGGGCTGGCGTCGATTCGTGTCGATTTGGCTGCGGGCGGGCTTTCCTTCCGGGCGGCGAAAGCCAATGGGAAGGGAAGGGAAAAGTTCAAGGAAACCAGGGGGTTCCCATTCCCGCCACCGGTGACAGGGTAAAATGAAACTTACGATAGAACGCGCCGCACTGCTTCGTGCGCTAGGCCATGTACAAAGCGTCGTCGAGCGGCGCAACACGATCCCGATTTTGTCCAATGTCATGCTGGACGCGCGCGACGGTAATCTCAGCCTGACCGCGACCGATATGGAAATCGCCATTGTCGAGACCGTCCCGGCGGAGATAGCGACCGCCGGGGCGATAACCGTGCCGGCGCATACGCTCTATGACATCGTGCGCAAGCTTCCCGACGGCGCCCAGATTGGCATCGAAACGGATGCGGACGTCGGGCAACTGAGCCTCAAGGCGGGCCGCGCGCGCTTCAAACTTGGCACGCTGGACACGGCGGAATTCCCGGCGATGACCGATGGCGACCTGCCCACCGGTTTCGTCGTCTCCGCACAGGACTTCCGCTCGCTGATCGACCGTACCCGCTTTGCCATTTCCAGCGAGGAGACCCGCTATTATCTGAATGGCATCTATCTCCATGCCGAGGGCGAAGATGGCGCCAACCGGTTGCGCGCGGTCGCCACCGACGGCCACCGGCTGGCTCAGGTCGAAATGCCGCTGCCCGACGGCGCCGCGGGAATGCCCGGCGTCATCGTGCCGCGCAAGACCGTAAACGAACTTCGCAAGCTGATCGAGGAAACCGGCGGCGACATCGACGTGTCGCTGTCGGAAAACAAAATTCGATTTGCTTTCGACGATGCGGTGCTGACCTCGAAACTGATCGATGGCACCTTCCCCGATTACAAGCGCGTCATCCCGGTCGGCAACGACAAGACGATGGAAGTGGACCGCAAGATTTTCGCCGGCGCCGTCGATCTCGTCGCCACTATCGCAACTGAAAAATCCCGCGCCATCAAAATGACGGTCGAAAACGGCAATCTCTCGCTGTCGGCCAGCAGCCCCGACGCCGGTTCGGCCGAGGAAGAGCTGGAGGCCAATTATCAGGGGGAATCGATAACCATCGGCTTCAATTCGCGCTATCTTCTGGACATTACTCAGCAGATTGAGGGTGACCAGGCGCGGTTCGTGATGGCCGACGCCAACTCGCCGACCATCGTGCGCCACGCCGCCGACGACAGCGCGTTGTATGTCTTGATGCCGATGCGGGTGTAAGGATTAGAGTGAGCGCTCTGGCGACTGTCGAGGATTATCGGACCACTGGCCCCGCCGCCCTGTCGATTGCGCGGCTGGCGGTGACCCGGTTCCGCTGTTATGCGTCGGTGCGGTTGACACCGGACGCACGGCCGGTTGTGCTCGCCGGGCCGAACGGGGCGGGCAAGACCAACCTGTTGGAGGCGGTATCGCTTCTGTCCCCGGGCCGCGGCCTCAGGCGCGCCGGGCTGGCCGAGATGGACCGTCAAGGCGATGTGGGTGGCTGGGGTGTGGCGGCCACTATCGCCACGCCGGACGGGCCGGTGGAAATTGGCACCGGACGGGAACCCGATGGCGAACGCCGCGTTGTGAGAATTAATGGCGGACCCGCCCGCGGCCAGACGGCGCTTGCCGAGTTCGTCAGCGCCCTGTGGCTGACGCCGGATATGGACCGGCTGTTCCGCGAGGGGCCGTCGGCCCGCCGTCGTTTTCTGGACCGGATGGTCTTTGGTTACGACCCGGCCCATGCCGGCCGCGTGACGGCTTATGAGCATGCCATGCGTGAACGCGGGCGGTTGCTGGCCGACGGTAATAGTGACGATGGCTGGCTGTCGGCGCTGGAAGAAACCATGGCCGCGCGCGGTGTTGCGATTGCGGCGGCCCGGCTGGAGATGGTGCAGCGACTGACGCGCGCGCTGGCCGGCTCGGACGGACCGTTCCCGGGCGTCGCCCTGTCGGTCGATGGCATGGTGGAGGGATGGCTTGGCGGCGGTCCGGCGCTGGCCGCCGAGGATCGGCTGAAGGCGGAATTGAGGACGGCGCGCCGGCGTGACACGCAAAGCGGCGCGACCGCCGTGGGGCCGCATCGCAGCGACCTGGTGGCCCGCCACCTGGCGAAGGACATGCCGGCAGACCTTTGTTCGACCGGCGAGCAGAAGGCAATGCTGATCGCCATTGTGCTGGCCGAGGCACGGTTGCAGGCGGCCGAGCGCGGCGTGGCGCCGCTGCTCCTTCTTGACGAGGTGGTGGCGCATCTCGACGAGGAACGCCGCGAGGCCCTGTTTGACGAGATTTGCGGCTTGCCCGGCCAGACCTGGATGACGGGAACGGACGCCGCGCTATTTGCCCCGCTGGGCAACCGCGCCCAGCATTTTTCGGTAGCCGACGCAACGATATCAGAATTTGCGTGAAGGAATGATTGAATGAGCGAGAACGGTGACGATACCCCCAAGGGCAGCGCCGACGGAGGCAAGGTTACGGAAGAATACGGCGCGGATTCGATCAAGGTCCTGAAGGGCCTCGATGCCGTTCGCAAGCGGCCGGGTATGTATATCGGCGACACCGACGATGGGTCGGGTCTGCATCATATGGTCTATGAGGTCGTGGACAACGCGATCGACGAGGCCCTGGCCGGCCACTGCGACACGGTGACGGTCACGCTGAACGGCGATGGCTCGGTCACGGTCACCGATAACGGTCGCGGTATTCCGGTGGAAATGCACACCGAAGAGGGAATATCGGCGGCCGAGGTCATCATGACCCAGCTGCATGCCGGCGGCAAGTTCGACCAGAACTCCTACAAGATCTCCGGTGGCCTGCATGGCGTCGGCGTGTCGGTGGTTAACGCGCTGTCCGAATGGCTTCTGCTGACCATTTTCCGCAATGGGAAAACCCATGAAATACGGTTCGAGGACGGCGTGGCGACGGCGCCGCTGGCCGTTACTGGCGAATGCGGCGATGAGACGGGCTCACATGTCACCTTTTTCCCCTCCGTGAAAACCTTCACCATGACGGAGTTCGATTTCGGCACGCTGGAACATCGCCTGCGCGAACTCGCTTTCCTGAATTCGGGCGTGCGGATCAAACTGACGGACGCCCGTCATCCTGAACCGAATGTGGTCGATTTCCATTACGAGGGCGGTATTGAGGCCTTTGTCGCTTATCTCGACCGATCCAGGAATGCGGCGATCGAAGCGCCGATCGCCGCTTCGGTGGATCGTGACGATGTTACTGTCGAATTCGCCATGCAGTGGAACGACAGTTTCCATGAAACCATGCTCTGTTTCACCAACACCATTCCACAGCGCGACGGTGGCACCCATCTGGCCGGGTTCCGTGGCGCGCTGACGCGTCAGATCAACAACTACGCCACTTCAAGCGGTATCGCGAAAAGAGAAAAGGTCGCGATTTCCGGCGACGACGCGCGCGAGGGCCTGACCTGCGTCCTGGCGGTCAAGGTGCCCGACCCGAAATTTTCCAGTCAGACCAAGGACAAGCTGGTGTCGTCGGAGGTTAAGCCCATCGTCGAATCAGCGGTCAACGAAAAGTTGGGCCAGTGGTTCGAGGAACACCCTGTCGAGGCCAAGCGCATCGTCCAGAAAGTGGTTGAGGCGGCGGCCGCGCGCGAGGCGGGCCGCAAGGCGCGCGACCTCACCCGGCGCAAGGGTGCGCTCGACATCGCCAACTTGCCGGGCAAGCTGGCCGACTGCCAGGAACGCGACCCGGCCAAGTCCGAACTCTTTATCGTCGAGGGCGATTCGGCGGGTGGTTCGGCCAAGACGGGCCGCGACCGCAGCAACCAGGCAATTCTGCCACTGCGAGGCAAGATATTGAATGTGGAACGGGCGCGTTTTGACAAGATGCTGTCCTCGGTCGAGGTTGGCACCCTGATCGCGGCTTTGGGCACGGGCATCGGCCCCGACGAGTTCAATGCCGACAAGGCGCGTTATCACCGCATCATCATCATGACTGACGCCGACGTGGACGGCAGCCATATCCGCACCCTGCTGCTGACCTTCTTCTTCCGGCAGATGCGCGAGGTGATTGAGCGCGGATACCTTTATATAGCGCAGCCGCCGCTTTATCGGGTCAGCAAGGGAAAATCGCAGGTCTACCTGAAGGACGAACAGGCCTATGAGGATCACCTGATCGATGCCGGCATCGGCGACGCCGTTCTCGTACTGGGCGGCGGCGGCCAGATCGCCGGCCAGGATTTGCGCCGCACCGTCGATATCGCCCGCAATGCGAAACATTGGCTGGAGCCGCTGGAACGCAAGGTCGGCAGTATGCAGGTCGTCGAGCAGGCGGCTATCGCCGGCGCGCTGGACCTGGTGCTGCTGGACGATTCCGAAGCCGCCGCGGAAAAGGTCGCCGTGGTGGCCGGGCGGTTGGACAGGCTGGCCGAACAGTACGAACGCGGCTGGGAGGCCCAGGTGGATCTGGACGGCGCCCACATTTACACACGCACCCTGCGCAGCGTGCCCGAACGCTATGTGATCGACGGTGACCTGATCCGCAGCGGCGAGGCTCGCCGCCTGCATGCAACGGCGGCGGAGTTGCGGGAAACCTATGGCGATCAGACCGCCCTGCATATAGGCGACCGCGAAACCAAAATCAGCGGTCCTGTCGGGCTGGTGGACATGATCATGGCGGCGGGGCGCAAGGGGATCGACGTGCAGCGCTACAAGGGACTGGGCGAGATGAACAAGGAACAGCTCTGGGAAACCACGCTGGACCCGAACGCCCGAACGCTTCTGCAGGTCAGGGTCGGCCACGAAGAAGATACAAAAGTCATTTTTTCCACTCTAATGGGCGATGTGGTGGAGCCCCGCCGCGAGTTCATTCAGACAAATGCGTTGAGCGTTGAAAATCTGGATGTTTGAGCTTATACCAAGGAGCATTAATAAAGACTCATTTGATGGGGTTTCGCTGCCCGCCGGGCAGGCGCGGTCCGCAGCGCGATGCACCCGCATCGGGCAAGGGCCGCAACGCACCCGGCGGGCAGCGAAACCTCACCGGAGGCCGGTTTCCATTGACCGCTGGCGGCGTTGCGCTCCGCTTGTGGCGGCAAACACCACCGCGCGAAACGCGCCTGACCACCGGTCAAGGGAAGCCGGTCAAATGGGTCTTTATTAACGCTCCTTGGTATTAATTGCATAGTGGCGCGATCCGCACTAAAGGTGGTAGTTTGCGACCTGCCTAACGGACCTTCAACAATCAGGTAAACTAGACCCTTGGAACAGAAGAACAGCTATAGTTACGAGGATTTGCTGGAATGCGGCCATGGTCGGTTGTTTGGACCGGGAAACGCCCAGCTTCCCCTGCCGCCGATGCTGATGGTGGACCGTATCGCCAGCATTACCGCGGATGGCGGCGAGTACGGCAAGGGCGAAATCGTCGCCGAGTTGGATATCAATCCCGATTTGTGGTTTTTCAAATGCCACTTCGAAGGTGATCCGGTCATGCCGGGTTGCCTGGGCCTGGACGCCATGTGGCAGCTTGCGGGATTCTTCCTCGGCTGGTCCGGCGGGCAGGGACGGGGCCGCGCACTGGGCGTGGGCGAAGTCAAATTCACGGGAATGGTCCTTGAGACCGCGAAAAAAGTGACTTATCGGATCAATATCAAGCGAATGGTTATGCGCAGACTCGTTATGGGCGTCGCCGACGGCACCGTTTTGTGCGACGGCGAACCGATTTTCGAGGCCAAGGATATGCGCGTGACATTATTCACCGCGACCGAAGGGTCCTGAAGAGGATTTCATGCGAAGAGTAGTAGTAACCGGACTGGGCATCGTTTCCAGTATCGGCAATAACCAGATGGAAGTCGTTGATTCGCTCCGCGAGGGCCGCTCGGGAATAGAATTTTGCCCGGAATATGCGGAACTGGGCTTCCGGTCCCATATCCACGGGTCGATCAATATTGATATCGAAGCCTTGGTGGACCGAAAAATCCGGCGTTTCATGGGCGACGGCGCGGCCTATAACTACATCGCCATGGCCGAAGCCGTCGCCGATTCCGGGCTTGAGCCGGCCGATATCTCCAACGAGCGAACCGGCCTCATCATGGGTTCCGGTGGTCCTTCGACCAGCAATCTTGTCGAGGCGGCCGATATCCTGCGCAGTAAAGGCGTGCGCAAGGTCGGCCCCTACCGGGTGCCGCGCACCATGTGCAGCACGAACTCGGCGACGCTGGCCACGCCGTTTGCCATTAAAGGCATCAACTATTCAATCAGTTCCGCCTGCTCGACCAGCGCGCACTGCGTCGGTAATGCTACCGAACAGATTCAGTGGGGCAAGCAGGACATTGTCTTCGCCGGCGGCGGCGAGGAACTGCACTGGACCTTGACCGTGATGTTCGACGCCATGGGGGCGCTGTCTTCCGGCTATAACGATACGCCGACAAAGGCCAGCCGCGCCTTCGACAAGAATCGCGACGGTTTCGTAATTTCCGGCGGCGGTGGTGTCGTGGTGCTGGAAGAACTCGAACACGCTCTCGCACGTGGCGCGAAAATATACGGTGAAGTCGCCGGCTATGGCGCGACTTCGGACGGCTACGACATGGTACAGCCGTCGGGTGAGGGCGCAGTGCGGTGCATGCGCCAGGCAATGGCCGGGCTGACTGCGCCGGTCGGCTATATCAACGCCCATGGCACCAGCACACCTGTCGGCGATACCCGGGAAGTTGAGGCGCTACGCGAGGTTTTCGGCGATGCCATACCGCCAGTCAGCTCCACCAAGTCGCTGACCGGCCATTCGCAGGGCGCGACCGGCGTGCAGGAAATAATTTACTCGCTGCTTATGATGAAGAACGGATTCATCACGGCGTCGGCCAATATCGACGAACTCGACCCCGAAACCGAAGGCGTGCCGATCGTGCGCGAAACCATGAATGACGTGTCGCTGGACTGTGTCATGTCGAACAGCTTTGGTTTTGGCGGCACCAACGCCACGATGGTGTTTAAACGGCACACCGATTGAAAAAGCGGATCCCGTCGAACAGGCGGGACAAAACATATTTAAGGCGGGCGCAAGAGGGACATGACCCAGGGTACAGGATTGATGGCCGGCAAGCGGGGTCTGATCATGGGCGTCGCAAACAATCACTCCATTGCTTGGGGGATCGCCCGGATGCTGGCTGAGCACGGCGCGGAACTGGCATTCACCTATCAGGACGAGGCGCTCTTGAAACGGGTGCGGCCGTTGGCCGAATCGGTCGGTGAGGATCCCATTCTCGTGCCCTGTGATGTGTCCAGTGATGCGGATCTGGATGCGGTGTTCGACAAGCTCGCCGGGAAGTGGGGCTCGCTGGATTTCGTGGTTCATGCGGTGGCTTATTCCAATAAGGACGAGCTCACCGGCGATTATCTCGATACGAGCCGCGCCAACTTCGCCCAAACACTCGACATTTCCTGCTATTCCTTCACCGCCGTGGCCCAGCGTGCCGCGAAATTGATGAACGATGGCGGCAGTCTCATTACCCTCACTTATGCAGGTTCCGAGCGCGTGATGCCCAATTACAACGTCATGGGCGTGGCCAAGGCGGCGCTGGAGGCCAGCGTGCGCTACCTCGCCGCCAGTCTCGGCAGCCGTGGCATCCGGGGGAATGCAGTTTCCGCCGGGCCCATGCGCACGCTAGCCGGGGCCGCGGTCGGCGGGGCCCGGTTCGTCTATAAATGGCAGGGTGAGAATTCCCCCTTGCGTCGCAATATCACCCTCGACGATGTGGGCGGCGCGGGCCTCTATCTGCTGTCCGACCTGTCGACCGGCGTTACCGGCGAAGTCCATTTCGTTGACAGCGGTTACAACATTATTGGTATGGCCTCCCCGCCGGAGTGAGGCGCCGCCACTTCCGGCATCGCAATGAAAAACGGCGGCTCCCTGGAGCCGCCGTCGTTCGTTTCACCTGTATCGGCCGAGATCAGCCGCCGCGCTTACCGCGGTCACCGCCACCACCACCGGCCGGGCGGGATTCGCCGACCTGCTCGGTGATGTCGTTGCCGGTCGCCTGATCGACGACGCGCATCGACAGACGGACCTTGCCGCGGTCGTCGATGCCCAGAACCTTGACCTTGACCTCGTCGCCTTCATTGACGACTTCGTTCACGGTCTGTGGCCGGCCGTCGTTCAATTCCGAGATATGAACCAGCCCGTCGCGGGCGCCCATGAAGTTCACGAAGGCGCCGAAATCGACGACTTTCACGACCTTGCCGGTATAGATCACACCAACTTCCGGTTCGGCCACGATGCCTTTGATCCACTCGATTGCCCGCTCGCCGGCATCCTGGTCGACGGCCGCGACCTTGATGGTGCCGTCGTCTTCGATATCGACCTTGGCGCCGGTGACCTCGCAAATCTCGCGAATGATCTTGCCGCCGGTGCCGATGACCTCACGAATTTTGTCGCGCGGGATCTGGAAGGTGGTGATGCGCGGCGCGTTGGCCGAGACATCCTCGCGGCCGGCGGTCAAGGCCTTGGCCATCTCGTCCAGGATGTGCAGACGGCCTTCCTTGGCCTGGGCCAGGGCGATTTTCATGATCTCCTCGGTGATCGAGGTGATCTTGATGTCCATTTGCAGCGACGTGATGCCCTTATCCGTTCCGGCGACCTTGAAGTCCATGTCGCCGAGATGATCCTCGTCGCCAAGGATGTCGGAAAGAACTGCGTAATCGCCGTCATCCTTGATCAGCCCCATGGCGATGCCGGCCACCGGGCGGACCAGGGGCACGCCCGAATCCATCAGCGCCAGTGAGGTGCCGCAAACGGTCGCCATCGAGGACGAACCGTTCGACTCGGTGATTTCGGAGACCACACGCATCGTGTAGGGGAATTCCTCCTTGGTCGGCAGCAGCGGGTGGATCGCCCGCCAGGCCAGCTTGCCATGGCCGATTTCGCGGCGGCCCGGGCTGCGCAGGAAGGA
>JADFVY010000306.1 GCA_015222795.1 Pseudomonadota bacterium
AACAGTCCCGCAAGCAACCGGTAAAGCTGCGCGCGCTGATTGTCTTCCTCTGTGATCGTGGACGCAGAAGATGCGCCCCTGGGTTTATCGCTCACGGCGACTTTTGCCCCATATTGTTTCCTCCCGAAGTGCATACAATACAGCAGCCGAAAGCGAAGCGTCAACTTGTAGTGTGGGATGCCAGAAAAAAATCCGATCCTAACACACACAACTTATTGGGTTATTAGATTAAAACCCGCCCGAACAGGAAGGAAACAATGCCTATCCGGAGATTAGAAATCCACAATCAAATATTCGTGAGCGCCGGTCAGCCAAGGTCTTCGTCGTCTTCATCGGCGATTTCGCCAACATCATCGTCAATTGTCGGCTGCGCGTCCGAGATGTCTTTTTCAACGGATTCGCCATCGGCGCCAGTCACGGCGGCTGGCGTGGTCTCCTGCTTTTCTTCCTTGGGATACCCCTTGCCGACCTCCCAAGCGCTTTGCATGCCCTTTATCACCGTCGCGGCGTCCGTATAGTCCTCGCCATATTCTTCCATGCCGTCGATAAGGTTGAAGACCGGGTCGCTAGCCCACAGCTTGCGCAAGGCCTGGCGGCGGAGCGCCTTGGGCACGCCTTGCTTCATGAAGGCCGTGAAGTCGGAGTCGGCGGTCAGCGAGTCGATATCCGGCAGATCCGGCGGCGGCGCCTCTTCCGCCAGCGCATTCAGCCCAGTGTCGTCGTACTGTGTCGCATCCACGGGCAGGTCGGCATTTTCCTCGCGCAGTTCCGGCGCCGCGCCGCCGCGACCCTCGCGCACTTCCGCCTTGCGCCGCGACCAGCGGCTTAACCGGCTTTCGTCAGAGGTCATGGCCGTCGCTCCATCCCGAACCGCGCCCGTATCTGGGCTTGTCGCCCGGATCGTCGCCGAAATGGCGACGCTGTTTGCGTTTTTTAAAAGGCTCGTCCGCATGGTGAAATTCAATAAAATCACGCAACCAGGCGACCATGCCATCGGGCATCGGCACCGCCTCTACTAAATCCTCGCCGTCGAGATAATCTTGCGCCTCGAACGACGATACCGTGGCGATGAAGGGCTTCAATTCATGCTCGCCCTCCAGATCCTCACGCAGCACCACATAGACCGACGGCGGGTCGCCGGTCAGGCAATCCAGGTAGGCCTGGGTATCGGTGCGGAATACCTCGATCTCCAGCGTGCCCGCGTGATATTGCTCCCAGCCCTCGCCTTCCTTCAGTTTTTTCCATGGGCCTTCGGGATCCATGGGCGGCGCGCCGGGTATCACCGCGACGGGCAACCAAATGTTATCCGCCCAAGGATGGCTGCTGTCGCGGCGTTCCACGACGATGCCGACAGGCAAGGTCTCGACCCTGTTTTTTTGCTGCTCGCTCAATGCGCGCCCCTTGAATTTTATGCTCCGGCACAGACTTTAGTTCCGCGCGCCGACATGGCAAGCATCAATATCGGCGACACCCTTGGCAGAGCGCCGCCAAACCGTTAGGGGTGGCCCCCACAAAGAGGGAAGAAACGGGAATAGGCATGACAGAACTCTGGCCCAGCTCCGGCTATCGGCTTCTTCAAACTGACGCGCAAGGGCGTCTGGCGGTGACCGACGATTTCCTGCGCGCCTATCTGACGCGGCCCGAAATTGCGCCAGTCGAGGAATCGCTGGATACCGAGCGCGAACTGCATGCAGAGTTACTGGCCGACCCCCGCATGACGGTGGAGCCGGTCAGGCTGGCCGCGCTTGGCGATCCGGACGCGGCGGAAAATTACCAGGTCGTTTTGTCTTTCCGCGATCGCCTGATCGCGGCCGGTACGATCGAGGCCTGTTATCGCGGGCTGTTCGGCGGCGAGCCGCCCGCCGTGCCCGTGCCACCATTGTTCGTGGATCAGCTTGCCCACGTGGTGATGCGTAATATTCTGGACGGCAATGACGATCCGTTCCGCGCCCGCGCCGCCGAGCTGTTCTTCCGCAAGCAGACCGGCATGAACCAGGACGGCGCGATCCTGCTGGGCGACGACGAGACCGTCGATATGTACCGCCAGCACGGTTTCGGCAATATCGGCAAGTTGCTGGCCGAGGCCGGCACGCCAACCCGCCAAGTGGAGCTGGATGTGCTGAATGGGGAGAACGCGCCGCAATACCGGGATCGCAGCGACCGTTTCGACATGGTGCTGGACCTGACCTTCGGGCGCGAGGGGCTGGATGCGCTGTGCCGGGTGCTGGAGCAGTGGGTCGGCCATTTCTTCGACCTGAAGGTTTCGGTGCAGCCGGCGCAGAGCGTGAAGGACGAACACTGGGCATGGCATATCGGGCTGGACGCCATGGCGAGCGGAATATTGAACGACCTTTATAATGACGTGGAGGTGGAGGACGAGCGGCTGGCCCGCCTGATATCCCTGTTCCGCCTTGAATTTGCCGACCCGCGGGCCGCCCTGCCGAGAGTCCAGGGACGGCCGGTCTATCTGGCACTGGCCATGGCAGAGGACAATTCGGTGCGGCTGAAGCCGCAGAATATACTGGTTAATCTACCGGTGGCGGAAATCGTTTAAAGAAAATGGAGAGGAAGAGCATGAACGAAGACGCATTTAATATGAGTATCCGCAAGTTCCTGAAGAAGGTCGGCGTGACCTCGCAACGCGAGATCGAGCATGCGGTGCATGAGGCGCTGGCCGACGGAAAGATTGCCGGCGACACGACCCTGAAAGCCAGGGTGGTGCTGACCGTCAACGGCATCGATCTGTCGGCGACCATCGAGAGCGACATCGAACTGGAATGACCGGCGCGGATAGAACATCGCCGCTGGACCGCCCCGCCGCGCGCCTCGTTGCGGCGGCGATCGCGCTGGCCGGAATGGCCTTCCTTGGCTGGATCCACCGCAACGATTTGTTCCCGCCGGAACCGGGCGCGACCCCGGGCGACCCCGGACAAGCCGCCTTCCAGGCCTGCTTCGCGCCCCAGGCCGCGCGCATCGCGAAGGACGCGGAAAGCGACCTGATCAGCGAAGCCCAGGCCACCCTGTTCCGCGGCCGCGCCGAGGCGTTCTGCGCCGACCGGGCGGCGAAGGGCAAGTAGTAAAATCGCCGAGGGCCGATTTTCATCGCGCCCATTGGTAGCTTTATATTGCAATATTTCTTTATATCGGGCTTAATATTTGTGCGCGCCGCTCGAACGCGGCAGAAATCAGGACTTGCAAGGGGGGAATGAGATGAAGAAGGGACTTCTTGGCAGCACCGCGCTGATCGGCGCGGCGACAATTCTGAGCGCCGCCGCGGGCGCGGCCGAGGCGCCGACATGGAAATTGACCGGGAACGCCAACTTCCAGCTCTACTGGGCCGACCAGGACGATAATCTCTGGACCAAACAGCGTGTGAGGACTTCGAGCAGCGTCGTGACAAATATTGTTACAAGCTGGACGGATCGAACCGGCACGGCGGGTTACGGGCACGACCAGGACCACGACTGGTATTTCGGCGTCGATGAGGCGGAACTTCAGCTCAACGTCTCCGGCGCGGCCGACAACGGCCTGAATTACGGCTTCAAGATCGAGATCAACGCCAACACTACCGACGGGACCATGGCCGACGAAGTCCGGCTGCAGTTCTCCGGCGGCTGGGGCACGCTGCAGCTTGGCGACGAGGACGGCGCCGAGGACATCATGAACTTCGGCGGCGAGAACCTGATGGGCGCCACCGGCGGCTTCGACGGCGACCAGGACGATTATGTCGTCCGGTTAAGCGAGATCAATTACTATCACGAATCCAGCAATTACTATTACGCCACCTATAATTGGGGAACCGACCCTTCGACCGAGGCGGAACATATCGCGGCGCCGATGTATCCCACGATTGCCGGCGACACCAGCGACGGCACCAAGATCAGCTATTTCTCGCCCCGCTTTTCGGGCTTCCAGGTCGGCGCCAGCGTCACCCCGACCCCCAACAATGGCGACGACTTCAAGGAAGACGGCAGCTACGAAAATCATATCGGTATCGGCGCAAACTACGACCAGTCCTTCGGCGACCTGCGCATCCGGGCCAGCGCGGTCTATTCGGGCGCCTCGTCGAATGACACTGAGATCGAGGATATCTCGGCCTGGTCGGTCGGCGGCATCGTCGGCTGGGGGCCATTCAGCCTGGGCGCGAACTACACCGACAACGGCGATTCGGGCGAACCGGTCACGACTTTCATCGATATAGAAAAATCCTACTGGAACGTCGCCGCCGGATTCGAAACGGGACCGTTCAACTTCGCGCTCGGTTATTTCGTTGGAACCGCCGATCTCTCGTTCCCCAATGATATGGAATTCAATTCCATCATCGGCGACGAAACGACCTACGAACATGTCGCGCTGACCGCCGATTTCACGATGGCTCCGGGGCTTGGCCTTTACGCGGAAATCAATCTCATCGAGGATACATACGGGCGCGTCGACCAGGGAACGACATCGTTCGTGGCGGGCGCGAATGTGAGCTTCTGACCAACAGCCAGGGGCTTGAATGGATAACCGGGCGGCGGGGAAACTCGCCGCCCGTTTTCATTTCCCGATCTTGCGCAGCATCATTTCCTCGCAGGCGACGCGCATCCGATGGCGCGGTTCCAGCAGGTAGGGGAACTTCTCGACCATCAGGGTCGGCAGTACGCGCATCGCGCCGTTGGCCTCGAAAAGAACGATTTGCCCATCCCGCGCGACATTGAAATCGACGCCCACGAAATCCAGTTCCAGGAAATGGTTCAGGGCCTCCAGCCGGGCGATATTCTCGGCCCCGATATAGCGTTCGGGATGTTCGACGAACAGTTTTTCCGCGTCCATCAGGTCGGCACGGGTCTTCAGGAAATTCAGGTCGGCGGGCCGGCGGTGAACGTTCCAGTGGTCCGAGAAGGAAACGTGGGACGGATAGAATTTCCCGTCGATCAGGGCGCAGCGAATCTTGCGGAATACGCCGGGTTCGTATTCCTCTCCCAGATATTCGATGGCGTAGAGATCCGGGTTTCTCCGCCTGGACATTTCCGCCAGCGCGACGGCCAGTTCTTCCACGTCCCGCGCCAGCGGCATCTTCTGGTCGCTGTGCGAATCCGGGCCACGCAGGATCACGGGGAACCGGAAATCCTCGCGGATGGCCCCGGCGACCGCCGCCAGGTCAGCGCGCCCCAATTCGTAACGCCGGGTTTTCGGGAACCGCATGTCCAGCGCCGCCGGGATTCGCTCTGCATTGGCCTCGCGGGTGGTCAGCGCCGTCGGTTCGGGCGCGTTGACCACGTGCACGCCCAGCGCATCGACGATCTCGCGGATCAGCGGGCCGTAGCCATAGCGCTCGGCCGTCTCCGCCGTCGCGATATTGTTGTAGACCAGATCGACAGGCCGTATCCGCCGCGCGGCCTCCAGCGGATCGGGAGTTTCAATCTGGAAATAATGGAAGGTGAAGCGCTCTGCCGGGATCTGCCCGATGAAATTGCCCAGCCCATGCATGTGCGGCGCGGAAACGGGGCGCGTATAGCATTGCGCGCCGATGGACGACAGCACCAGGACGCTCGCTTCCGGCTTCTTCGCGGTCATAGTCAGGCTGGGAAACCGCTTCAGGAACCGCTTCGTGATTCGCTCCGCATCGTCCCGCTGGCCCGCCATGTAGCAGGCCGCCGACAGGGCAACATGAAAATCCTTTACCCCATCGTCCAGGGCGATCGCCCGCTGGTAGTCGCGAATGGCCGCCCGCGGATCGCCCAGTTCCAGATGGCAGCGCCCGGCCATATCGTGCAGCATCGGTGTATTCTCGCCCGCCGCGATCAGCCCTTCCGCCAGTTCCAGGCACTCCGCATGCCGTCCCGCCAGCAGGCAAGCCCCGGCCGTCCTGTGGCGAATGACCGCCGCATCCGGCGCCAGGTCGCGGGCCCGGGCCAAGGCATCGGCCGCCTCGTCATTACGCTCCATCGCCAGCAACAACATACCCAGCCCGTAGGCCGCGCCCGCATCGCCGGGCGCCGCCGCACAGACCGCGCGCAATTCTTCCAGGGCCGCCTCGGCCTGTTCACCACCGGCCAGCGCCCTGGCCAGCACATCGCGGAAAGCCAGCACGCCGGGGGCCATCGAAATGGCGGCCCGGCAATGATCGGCAGCTTCTGCGAATTGCCGCCGCCGCATACAAATCCTGGCGAGCAGCCCATGCGCGCGGGGCGTTTGCGGGTGTTGCCGCAACACCGCCCGCAGCAACAGCTCCGCCTCGCCCAGCCGGCCGTCCCGAAAGGCGGCCAGCGCTTGTTCCAGCAACTTATCCACATCCACCCCGGCGGTATTCATGCCGAATCCTGAGCCAGGAAGACAGGGCGGGGCATGGATTTAGCCCTCGCCCTCTTCCTTCGCCCGCTCGGCCAGCACCCGCGCCCTCTCCTTTACGATCTCTTCCTCGCGTTCGCGCAGATCGTCGTCGGTGGTGCGGGGTTTGGG
>JADFVY010000307.1 GCA_015222795.1 Pseudomonadota bacterium
CCCCAAAACCATGGCCTGCGGATGGGATCAATTCCAAACCATGAACCGGGGATGGAGCCTCGGAAGAAATGTGTGAATCTGCTTCCCTCGTGGGTGAGGGTTCCATCTGAGGGCGTGAAAAACGCCCAACTCGTCGCCGACCGTCGCGACGAGATCGCCGTGTTCCTTTCAGACCTGCCGCGCCTGGAATATTCCAATCTCGGCCACAAGGTGCAATTTGCCTGATACAGACCTCTAGCCGGCGATTTATGCGAAATGTTCCGTCTCAATGGCTGGTTCCGCGCCGCCACTGTGGGGATGTAGGGGGCGGCGTAATCAGCTATATAATCCGTGCGACCGGTTTTACTGGCCAGGGTACGGAAAAACAAACGCTGATCACGGAGACCGCACAGCATGTCGAAATCCGATAAGGGAAAGTACCGTTCGGCGGCCTGGTTTGGCCCCGCCGACAGGGACGGCGGATACCAGAAGCTCTACGTCGATCACGTTCTGCAGGCCAAAAAGGGCGCCGATCTGGACTTCCTGGTCGGCTGCCGGGGCGCCGAAGTGCCGAGGGACTCGCATTGATATCATGACCGAAACCGCGCCGCTGACCATCCGCCTGAACGCCGCCGACAATGTCGTCGTGGCGCATGGCGACATTCCCGCCGGGGCCGATATCCCGGGCGAGGGCGTGGCCGCCGCCGAGCCGATTCCCGCCGGTCACAAGATCGCCACCGCGCCGATTGCCGAGGGCGAGCCGGTGCGCAAATACGATCAGATCATTGGTTGTGGCATGGCCAGCGGCGAGGACGGCCATGCGATCCTGCAGCGGGTCTTGTGGGGCTATGCGTGCCATCCCAACAAGGCCGGTGGGCTGACCACCATCCTGGAAAAATCGCTGGGCGCGGCGGCCAAGGGCGGCGCCACCAACCTGACCGGCGTCTATAAATATGCCGAGCCGGTGACCGGCAAGGGCTTTACCTTCATGGACACGCCGGGCTACGATCCGGCCTCGATCACCGGCCAGGTGGCCGGCGGGGCCAATCTGGTCTGCTTCACCACGGGGCGCGGTTCGGCCTTCGGCTTCAAGCCGGCGCCCTCGATCAAGCTGGCCACCAACACCCCGATGTTCGAGCGCCTTGAAGAGGACATGGACCTCAATTGCGGCGAGATCCTGGACAAGGGCGTGCCGATGGCGGAAATGGGCGCGCGCATCTTCCGCCTGTTCCTGGGCGATAGCGTCGGGCGAGGAAACCAAGAGCGAGGCGCTGGGCCTGGGCGACAACGAATTCGTGCCCTGGCTGGTCGGCGCTGTGATGTGAGGAAACGAGTATGAGCAAAGCCGGCATGAGCAAGACAGGCATGCGCAAGGGTCTCACCAGTTACGGCGACGAGGGTTTCTCGCTGTTCCTGCGCAAGGCCTTTATCAAGGCCATGGGCTATTCCGACGACGCGCTGGACCGGCCGATCGTCGGCATCGCCAACACTTACAGCGGCTTCAATCCCTGCCACCGCACAGCACCCGAGGTCGCCGAGGCGATCAAGCGCGGGGTGCTGATGGCGGGTGGCCTGCCGGTCGATTTCCCCACCATCTCCCTGCATGAATCCTTCGCCTGGCCGACCAGCATGTTCTATCGAAACCTGATGGCGATGGACACCGAGGAGATGCTGCGCGCGCTGCCCATGGACGCCGCGGTGATGATCGGCGGCTGCGACAAGACGGTGCCGGCGCAGCTCATGGCCGCGGCCAGCGGCAACGTGCCCACCCTGATCACCGTCACCGGCCCGATGATGACCGGCGATTATCACGGCGAGCGCCTGGGCGCCTGCACCGATTGCCGCCGCCTCTGGGGCCTGCACCGGGCCGGCGAGATCGACGAGGCCGAGATTGACGAGATCGGCGGCCGCCTGATGCCCACCGCCGGCACCTGCATGGTGATGGGCACGGCCAGCACCATGGCCTGCATGACCGAGGCGC
>JADFVY010000308.1 GCA_015222795.1 Pseudomonadota bacterium
CCCTTGAACAGGGTGTAACCGGCCGCCGCCCATTCGGGCGCGCCGCCTTCCACGATCATGACATCGCCGTAGCCCAGCACAGCTAGCCGCGCGGCCGCCTTTTCCGCCACGCCGTCACCATCGTCCAGCAGGATAACGGGGACCGCCTTGCAGGGCAGCAGGCGGGGGGCGTCGATTTCCAGGCGGCTGTAGGGCAGCGGCACGGCGAAGAAGGGATGCCCCTCGCCATACTGGCCATGCTCGCGGACATCCAGAAAGGCAATCTCGCCGCCGCCTGTCAGTCGCGGCTTGACGTCATGCGGTGACAGCCGGTTCATGGTCAATCCATCGGCGTCAGGTCGCGTTTATAGCGCTGGTGGTTTTCCACATAATGGTCGGCGATCTGTTTCAGGTTTGCTTGCTGTTCCCCGGTCAACTGCTTCACAACACGGCCTGGCGAGCCCAGCACCATGGAGCCGTCGGGGATGTCCTTGTTTTCGGCGATCATCGTGTTGGCGCCGATCAGGCAATTTTTGCCGATTTTCGTGCCGTTCAGGATGATGCTGCCGATGCCGATCAGCGTGCCCTCGCCGACCGTGCAGCCATGTAGCATCACCATATGGCCGATGCTGACATTCTTCTCCAGCGTCAGCGGATAGCCCGGATCGGCATGCAGCACGCTGCCGTCCTGTACGTTCACGTTCTCGCCGATGGTGATGGTCTCGCTGTCGCCGCGCACCACGCAGTTCCACCAGATGCTGGCGTTCTTTTTCAGACGTACGTCGCCGATCACCACGGCGTTGGGGGCGATCCAGTAATTGTCGCCGTCGGTCTGTACGGTCACGTCACCCAAAGCGTATTTCATGTTAGCTGCCCGTGAATTCAGGTTTGCGTTTTTCCAGGAAGGCGCTGCGACCCTCCAGATAATCCTGGCTCTTGAAACAGTCGTCCACCAGGGCCTCGCAGCGCACCATGTCGCGATCTTCCGCATCCTTGCCCAACTCGTTCACCGAGGCCTTCAGCGCCAGAATGGTCAGCGGTGCGTTTGCGTTGATCCGTTCGGCATAGTCGGCGACATACGCGTCCAACTCGTCCACCGGCACCACCCGGTTGACCAGCCCCATAACCTTCGCCTCGGCCGCGTCGAACATGCGGGCAGTGTAGAAGATTTCCTTGGTGAAGGACGGGCCGACGACATCGATCAGCCGTTTGACATATTTCGCCTGATAACCGAGGCCCAGCTTGGCCGCGGGCACCGAGAATCTCGAACCCTCCTCGCAAATGCGAATATCGCAGCTGACTGCCAGCGCCACCCCGCCGCCAACGCAATAGCCGTTGATCTTGGCAATTGTCGGCTTGGGGAAGTTCTCCAGACTGGTATAGGCCTCGCCGGTCACGCGGCCATATTCGGCCACCGCCTCTTGCGTTGCGCGCTCGCTGTCGAATTTCGAGATATCGGCGCCCGAGACGAAGGCCTTGCCGCCGGAGCCCGACAGCACGACCATCCGCACCGCCGGGTCATTTTCATAGTCGCCAAGCAGTTCCGCCACGCGCTGCCACATATCCAGCGACACGGCGTTGCGCTTATCCGGGTTGTTGAAGACGATATGGCCGATGCCGTTTTCGACATGGCCGAGAATCTTGTCGGAACTCATGGGTAGTTCATCCTTGGAATGGGTTCGTTCGAAACAGTTAAGGTGCGGCGGGCCGGCGGTCAGACAACCCCCGCCTCGCGGAAGGCGGCGATCTCGTCGGAATTATAGCCCAGCTCGCCCAGCACTTCATCGCTATGTTCGCCACAGGTCGGCGGCGGGGCGGCGATTTTGCTGGGGGTGCGGCTCATCACGATGGGCTGGCCGACCAGTTCGGTCGGGCCGCGCTCGGTCGAATTCACCGGCTGGGCCATGCCGAGATGCTGAACTTGCGGGTCGGCGAAGACCTTGTCGATGCTGTTGATTTCGCCGCAGGGCACGCCGGCTTCGTTGAACAGATCGATCCAGTATTGGGCGGGCTTGTCGCGCAGCACCGCGTTAATTACCTCGCCCAGCGCATCGCGGTTATCCGACCGCACGGGCGGGGTGGCGTAATCGGGATGGTCGGCCAATTCCGGCTTGCCCAGCGCCTCGCAGAAGCGCCGCCAGATGACCTGGCCCGCCACCGCCAGATTGATGTACCCGTCGGCGGTTTCGAACACGCCGGTGGGGATGCTGGTCGGGTGGTTATTGCCGGCCTGGCCCGGGACGTCCCGGTCGACCAACCAGCGGGCGGCCTGGAAATCCAGCATGAAGACCTGCGCCTGCAGCAGTGAGGTCTGTATCCACTGCCCCTCGCCGGACGCCTCGCGCTCCAGCAACGCGATCATCACGCCCTGGGCGCAGAACATGCCGGCGCAAAGGTCGGCGATGGGAATCCCGACGCGCATCGGCCCGCGCCCTGGCTCACCGGTGATCGACATCAGCCCGCCCATGCCCTGGGCGATCTGGTCGAAGCCGGGGCGGTCGCGCAAGGGGCCGTCCTGGCCGAAACCGGAGATGCTGGCATAGACCAGGCGCGGGTTGATCGCCTTCAGGCTTTCGTAGTCGATGCCGAGGCGGGCTTTTACGTCAGGTCGGAAGTTTTCGACCAGCACGTCGGCCTTCGCGGCCAGTTTCTTGAGGATCGCGACGCCTTCGGGCGTCTTGAGATTGAGCGAAAGGCTACGCTTGTTGCGGTGCAGATTCTGGAAATCCGGCCCACCGCGCGGCCCGCCGAGCTGGCCCTTGTCCTGTGAGGCTGGAAGTTCGACCCGGATGACGTTGGCGCCCCAGTCGCCGAGCTGGCGTACCGCCGTGGGCCCGGAACGCACGCGGGTCAGGTCGAGCACGGTAAACCGGCTCAGCGCCTTGCTTGCGGTTTGGATTGACATGCGACCTCTCGATTATATGGACAACAAAGCGCCACGACTATACAAGCGGAATTAGGCAATTGACAACTGTTGACAGTTTACATTTTAGCCTTGATAGTCGCAGCAGATCGTTGTCGTTAAGCCCGGCGCCCACAATTCAGGACGATGCAAACCGATGCAGTTGGTCGACCAACAACCGTTTCACGCCAGCAATGTCCAAACATTGACTGTGCTGGTGCAGCGTGAGGTTGAACGCCGCATTCTGACCGGCGAACTGCCCGCGGGCGAACGCTTGTCGGAAAGCGCGCTGGCCGCCGATATGGGCGTCAGTCGTGGCCCAGTGCGCGAGGCGATGCGCGGGTTGCAGCAGGCAGGCCTGGTCGATATCGTCGCCAACAAGGGCGTGGTCGTGCGCAAGATCGGCTATGACGAGGTGGTGGATTTGTACGATCTGCGCGGCTCGCTGTTCGGCTTCATATGCGAAACCATGGCACGGCGACGAACAGACGATCAGTGCGAAATATTGAAGGACAAGCTGGAAGGCATGGCGGCGGCGATCCAGGCCGACGACAAGGAGACCTATTTCCGCGTCAACCTGGAATTTCATGCCGCTATCGTCGAGTTCTGCGGCAACAGCAGGGCCCGCGCGGTCTACGAGGGCATCGCCAAGGAGATGCACCTGTTCCGCCGCCGAGGCCTGTCGCTGATCGAGAATATGGAAGCCTCGATGCAGGAGCACGAGGCGATCGCCAGGGCAATCATAGCCGGGCACCCCGAGGCCGCACGCAAGGCCGGCGTCAGGCATCTGCTCAACGGGCGGGATCGCTTCCTCGCCACCCTCGACCCCGACTCCTTCGCGAGCGGGTCCGAAAGGCGGCCGGCCGCCGCGGAATAACTTGATTCGGACACCGGCCATGCAGCTAGGCCGGCGTCATCAAACCGCCCGACCGTTATGAAACAGCGGCGGGCACAGCCAGGGAGGAAATTATGGCTAAAGACTTCAAGACTGGTATTTCCCGTCGTCCGTTTTTGATCGGCGCGGGCGCGGGCGTTGGCACACTGGCCCTTGGTGGGTTCGGCGCGCTGGCGGCCGAGGGCGATTTTCCGTCCGAGACCATCAAAGTGGTGACCCATGCCGGCGCCGGCGGGGGCACCGACATCACAACCCGCATGATGATGCTGCGCGCCCGCCGCGTATTCAAACAGGACATGGTGGTGGTCAGCAAGCGCGGAGGCAGTGGCTCGGCGGCGCTTCAATATGTCAACGGGCAGGAGCGCGACGGTTATACGATCATGACGATCACCCAGTCGCACATCTTCCAGATCCTGCAGAAGAAGGTGCCGGTCAAGATCGAGGACATGGTGGGCCTCGCCCGCGCCACGGATGACCCGCAGATCGTCGTGGTCAACGCCAAGAGCCCGATCAAGACCGCGGACGACCTGATCGCGGCCTCGAAGAAGGCCAATGGCGGCCTGAAATGGGGCACCACCTTCGTCGGCGGCGCCGACCATGTGGCCATCCACCTGTTCTGCAAGGCGGCAAAGGGCATCGAATACACCATCGTCCCATTCAAGGGCGG
>JADFVY010000029.1 GCA_015222795.1 Pseudomonadota bacterium
GCGCATCGTCAAGCGCGCCCGACGCACCGGGGGGGCGGGAAACACGACCCTTCGGGCGGCTTTGCAAGCCCACCGGCCGCGTTGCGCGCCGCTTGCGATGCTCGGCATCGCTGCGCGCCACGCGCCTTGCCGGATGAACTTGTAAAGCCGTCCCATGGATACCATCCGTTAGATTCACTCCACTAGGGGCGCATTGAAGCATCCTGTCGAGGGCAATTCCAGCGGCTTTTAGCCACAGAGGAATAAAGGCGTGCAACGGGAAACGGTCGATTGTGTTGTGATTGGCGCGGGTGTGGTCGGTTTGGCCATCGCGCGGCGCTTGTCGCTGGCCGGCCGCGAGGTGATAATTCTGGAATCCGGAAACGAAATCGGCGCCCATACCAGCTCGCGCAATAGCGAGGTGATCCACGCCGGCATCTATTATCCGCAAGGCAGTTTAAAGGCCCGGCTCTGCGTGGCGGGTCGCGATATGCTGTACCGCTATTGCGCCGAGCGCGGTGTCGAGCATCGACGCTGTGGCAAGCTGATCGCCGCGACCAGCGAGGCGGAAGAGCCGGAACTGGGCCGTATAACCGTCGCCGCGGCCGCTAACGGCGTCGATGACCTCAAGCGCCTCTCCACGGCCGACCTGCGCGCCATGGAGCCGGCCCTGGCGGCGGGGGCCGGCCTGCTGTCCCCATCGACCGGCATAATCGACAGCCACGGCCTGATGCTGGCCATTCAGGGTGACGCGGAAGACCATGGCGCGATGATCGCCTTCAATGCGCCGGTGTTGTCGGGTCAATTGGCGGCGGCCGGGATTCTGCTGCGGGTCGGCGGCGCCGTGCCGATGGAGCTGGATTGCCGGACTGTCATCAACAGCGCCGGGCTGGGTGCGCCCGGGATTGCCGCCCGACTGGAGGGGTTCCCCGCGAAATTCGCCCCCCGGCAGTGGCTGGCCAAGGGAAATTATTTCACACTGACCCCCATGCCGCCCTTCAGCCGCCTGATCTATCCGGTGCCGGAACCGGGCGGGCTGGGGGTGCATTTGACGCTCGATCTCGCCGGCCGGGCGCGTTTCGGCCCCGATGTGGAGTGGGTCGATGATATCGATTACGAAGTCGACCCGGCCAGGGGCGAGCGGTTCTACGCCGCGATCCGCAAATACTGGCCGGATTTACCGGATGGCGCGCTGGAACCCGGATATGCCGGCATCCGCCCCAAACTTGCCCCGAAAGGCTCGCCCGCGCAGGATTTCGTGATTCAGGGGCCGGCGGACCATGGCGTGACCTGCCTGGTCAATTTGTTTGGCATAGAGTCGCCCGGGCTGACGGCCTCCCTGGCGATTGCCGAGCATGTGGCGGGATTAGTATAGCCGTCCGCTATTGAGATCGCGGATCCTTGATTCTGATTGTCTCTTGATCATACGGCACGAACCCGGCCTTCTGGTAGACCGTCAGGGCGGCGGGGTGGTCCAGGGTGCAGGTGTTTACCCACAGACGGCGCGGTTCGCGCGACCAGGCCGTGTCGATGGTCCAGTTCAGCAAATAGCCGCCCAGGCCCAGGCCGATATAGTCCGGAATCAGGCCGAAATAGGCGAGCTCGACCTCGCCTTCCTGGCGGAAGTCCAATTCCGCGTAACCGGCCGGCGTGCCGTCGTGATAAAGCACGCAGACCTCGACCTTCTCGTCCTGGATGATGGCGGCCAGTTCCTCGTCGGATAGCTGGTTTCGCTCGTACCAGACCCAGGGCTCGCCCACGGCGTTGTACAGGTAGCGGTAAAAACCAACGGTCGGTCGCACGGCGCGCATCAGGGCTATTTTTTCGGTCAGGCGTGGCGGGTGCGCCGGCCCGCGCGCGGGCTGCTCCAGCATTTCCAGGTAGGTGATGGTGACGTCCAGCTTGGCCGCCTCGTCGCGCGCCGGGGGCTCGATCAGCCATTTGGCCATGACGACGCGGTCCTCGGTTTTGTAACCCGCCGCCTCGTAGAATGCCTGCACCGGGTTGCCGGCCCGGATCATCAGATTGACCTTGGCGGCGCCCCGCGTTTTCAGCCAGGCCTCCGTATGCGCCATCATCGCCCTGCCCAGCCCCTGGCCGCGCCGGTCCAGCGAGACCGCCACATAATAGGGCCAGGCGCGGTGCCCGTCGTCGCCCGCCATGGCGCTGGCGATGATGGCGCCATCGACGTCGGCCATCACGAAAATTTCCGACTGTGGCGCGGCGCGTGCCCGCGCTATATCCGCTTGCGGATCGTTCCAGGGGCGAAGCAGGTCGCAGGCTTCCCACAGAGCCACGACGGCGTCGATATCGCCGTCCTCGATCGGCCGAATTTCCATATCTATGAAGACTCGACCGGCGAGTCCGGGTTGCCGGCCCATTCGGTCCAGGACCCGTCGAATACCGGGACTTCCTTTTTGCCGATCAGATAGAGCCCGAGCGAGAGGATGCAGGCCGTCACGCCCGAGCCGCAACTGGTCAGCATCGGCTTGTCCAAATCGACGCCGGCGTCCTGGAATGCTTCCCTGATTTTGTCGGCCGGCAGCATGGTCTTGTCGGCCATATCGAGCATCCGCGTGAAGGGCAGGTTGATCGTGCCGGGCGCGTGTCCACTGGGCAATCCCTCGCGGGGCTCCGGCTCGGTGCCGTTGAACCGGCCGATGGAGCGGGCGTCGAGGAACTGTTCGCGGCCGGACTTGAGGTTCGCCAGCACTTGATCGTAGTCGCGGACCAGGAAGCTGTTGGTGCGCGCGGTGAGGTGGCGCTCCCGTGGATTGGTCCGGTCGCCGGTGACGGGCCGCCCCTCGGCCAGCCATTTGTTTAGTCCCCCATCCAGCACGGCGACATCCTCATGCCCGAAAACCCGGCAGGTCCACCAGACCCGCGCGGCGGCGGATACGCCGGTGGTGTCGTAGACGACGATCCGGTTGCCGTCGCCAAGCCCCAGCTTGCGCATGCGCGAGGCGAACTTTTCCGGGCCCGGCAGCATATGGGGCAGGGGATTGGTTTCGTCCTTGATCTCGTCGATATCGAAGAACACGGCGCCGGGCATGTGTTGTTCGTCATATTCGGCGCGCGGGTTCCGGTTGGCGGCCGGCATATGCCAACTGCCGTCAACGACCCGAACGTCGGGCGCGTTCAGATGCTCGGCAAGCCATTGGGTGCTGACAAGCGCCTCGGGGTTTGTGTAACTCATCGAGAATTTCCCCTAATCCACTGTTTTATCGTCATTTATCTAACTCAATCTCGCGATTGAAAGACCGGCGCGACCTCGTCCTTCGAGACGCCCCTGCGGGGCTCCTCAGGATAAGGCTTCGAGACGGGATTTGGCCTTTACAGGACGAACGAAGAAATATTGGAGCCTCATCCTGAGGAGGTTGCAAAGCAACCGTCTCGAAGAACGAGGTTGCTCGGTGTCCAGTCAATACCATCCAACAATACTCATACAAAAACCACGTTCACGCGACGGTTCCTCTTGCCTTTGTTTTCGATCTTGGTCACCGCGACCTTGCCGATCTCGCCGGTACGCGCCACATGGGTGCCGCCGCAAGGCTGCAGATCGATTCCCTCGACCTCCATCAGGCGGATGCGCCCGCCGGCGCGCGGTGGCTGGACCGACATGGTGCGCACCAGGTCCGGGGCGGCGTCCAGTTCCTCGTTGGTGATCCATCGGTGCGACAAGGGCTTGTCTTCCGCGATCAGCCGGTTCAACTCGGTGGTGATCTGTTCCTTGTCCAGAACGTGATCGCCGATGTCGAAATCCAGGCGGCTCTTTTCGGCGCCGATCTGGCCGCCGGTGACGCCGCAGGGCACGGCCGCGCATAACAGATGCATGCAGCTATGCATGCGCATATGCAGGTAGCGCCGGTCCCAGTCGAGGCGCGCTGTCAGTTTCGTCCCGGGGGCGGGCAGGGCGGCGCCCTCGTCGCAGAGATGGGCGATGCCGTCCGCGTCATTGACCGTGTTGGTTATCCCCAGTTCCGAACCGTCGGGCAGGACCAGCACGCCCGTATCGCCCGGCTGCCCGCCGCCTGTCGGATAGAACAGGGTGCGGTTCAGAATCACCTTGCCGGGCGAGGCCGCGGTGACCGTGGCCTCGCATTCGCGCAGATATGAGTCGTCGCGGAACAGTTCCTCGGTCATTGGTATTACTCCAGCCATGAGGGTGTCGGCAGGCCCTTTTCGCGAAGGAATGCCGGGTTGTACAGTTTCGACATATAGCGCTGTCCGGAATCGCAGAGCAGCGTCACGATGGTATGGCCGGGGCCCATATGCCTGGCCAGCCGGATCGCGCCGGCGATGTTGATGCCGCTGGACCCGCCCAGGCAAAGACCTTCTTCCATGAGCAGGTTGAATAGCAACGGCAACGCCTCGTCGTCGGGCACTTGAAAGGGAACATCCAGCGCCAGGCCTTCCAGATTGGCGGTGATGCGGCCCTGGCCGATGCCTTCGGTGATCGAAGACCCCTCCGACTTCAACTCGCCATGGTCATAGAAATTATAGAGCGCCGAGCCCATCGCATCGGCCAGACCGATGACGATATCCTTGTTGCGCTCCTTCAGCGCCATGGAAACGCCATTCAGCGTGCCGCCGCTGCCGACCGAACAGATAAACCCGTCCACCTTGCCGTCAGTCTGGTTCCAGATCTCCGGGCCGGTGGTGTTGTAATGCGCGTCGCGGTTGGCGGTATTATCGAACTGGTTGGCCCAGATTGCGCCGTTGGGTTCGCTCTCGTTGATTTCTTCGGCCAGGCGGCCGGAAATTTTCACGTAGTTGTCGGGATTCTTGTAAGGGACCGCCGGGACCTCGCGCAGTTCAGCGCCGGCCAGGCGGATCATGTCTTTCTTTTCCTGGCTCTGGGTCTCGGGGATAACGATGATGCTGCGGTAGCCCCGCGCATCGGCGACCAGCGCCAGCCCGATGCCGGTATTGCCCGCCGTGCCCTCGACGATAACGCCGCCGGGCCGTAGCGTGCCCCGGCGCTCTGCATCCTCGACGATGGACAGCGCGGCGCGGTCCTTGACAGACCCGCCGGGGTTCATGAACTCGGCCTTGCCCAGAATCGTGCAGCCGGTCAGTTCCGACGCCTTGCGCAGTTTGATTAGCGGCGTATTGCCGATGGCGTCGGTAAATCCCTCGCGTATGTCCATGATATCTCTTGCTATAAATGTGGGCCTGCCCGGCAACGGCAAACTAGCCTTGGGCCACGCGCGAATCAAGCATCCCCGGTCAGCCATCTCGCCTGAATTTCCTCCCGGTTAAGCGCCAGCCACTGCAGGGCGGCGATCGCGATGACATTGACGATCCCGCCACTGGCCACCCGCGCCAGCGCCGCGTCCAGTGATTCCGTGAATACCCGTATGTCCTCGCCCTCGTCGGCCAGGCCATGGATGCCGCCGACGCCTTGCGTATTTACCCGGCCCACGAAGATGGCGATACGCTCCGACGATCCGCCCGGCGTGGTGAATACATTCATCACGGGGATGATATCGGTGACCTCGCAGCCGGCTTCCTCGACCGTCTCGCGGCGCGCGACATCCTCGCCCGTCTCGCCCTCCTCGATAATGCCCGCGACGATCTCCACCAACCAAGGCTCGGCCCCCGCGGTCATGGCGGCGGCCCGGAACTGCTCGATCAACACCACCTCGTCGCGCACCGGGTCGTATGGCAACAAAGCGGCGGCGTGCCCTCGTTCAAACACCTCGCGCGTAATCGGCTGGCCCCATCCCCCGGCAAACAGCCGGTGGCGCAGGCGAACCCGATCCATCCGGAAGAAACCCTTCCAGACGGTTTGGGTTTCCAGGATTTCGACGTCGTCTCGACTCATCATAATTTGACCTTTATTTATTGAGAATGTCGCCTATCGCACTAA
>JADFVY010000309.1 GCA_015222795.1 Pseudomonadota bacterium
GATATGACTGAAGCGGCATCGGGCGGAAGAACCAGATCGGGCGGGCGGCGCGGGCGGCGCGGCGGTGGCGATGACGCGGCGCCGGCAGCCGTCGAACAACCGGCCTGGCGGCAGCCCCGCAATCCCTATGCGCCGGTCGCCGCGGTATCCGCCGACCAGCTTGAGGCAATCCACCGGGCCTCGCTGACGGTGCTTGAGGAAATCGGCATCGATGTCCTCAACGCCGAGGCCAAATCCATTCTCAAGGCGGCCGGGGCCGATGTCGCGGCAGACGGCGACCGGGTGCGATTCGACGCCGGGCTGGTCGAGCAGGCGATCGGAAAGCCGCCGGCGGAATTCACCCTGCATGCCCGCAACCCTGATCATTCGCTTGCGATCGGCGGGGCCTGGATTGCCAATTGCGCGGTGGCCAGCGCGCCTAACTCGCATGACATGGAGGGTGGACGTCGGCCCGGCAACACGGCCGATTTCAAGAATTTCCTGCGACTCATCCAGAAGCTGAACATTATTCATTTGGCCGGCGGTTATCCCGTGGAGCCCCTGGACCGGCATCCCTCGATCCGGCATCTGGAATGCCTGACCGACACGGCCCTGATGACCGACAAGGTGTTCCACGCATACTCGCTGGGTCGCGAGCGCATTCTCGACGGCATCGAGATTGCCCGCATTGCCCGGGGCATCGACAACGAAACGCTGGAACGCGAGCCCAGCCTGATGACAGTCGTCAATTCCAACTCGCCGCTGAAACTGGACGAAGTAATGTGCGGCGGCATCATCGAGATGGGGCGGCGCAACCAGGTGGTCGTGCTGACGCCCTTCACCCTGGCCGGTGCGATGGCCCCGGTGACGGTGGTCGGCGCCGTGACCCAGCAGAACGCCGAGGCGCTGGCCGGGCTGGTGCTGAGCCAGAGTGTGCGGGCCGGCGCGCCGTTCGTCTATGGCGGCTTCACCTCGAATGTCGATATGAAATCCGGCTCGCCGGCCTTCGGCACGCCGGAATTCATGCAGTCGGCATTGCTGGGTGGGCAGTTGGCCCGGCGCTACGGCCTGCCGTATCGGTCATCCAATGTCTGCGCCGCCAATACGGTGGACGCCCAGGCAGCCTACGAGTCCGTGTTTTCGCTATGGGGCGCAATGATGGGCGGGGTCAATATCCTCAAGCACGGGGCGGGCTGGATGGAGGGTGGGCTGCAGGCCTCGTTCGAGAAGATGGTGCTGGACGCCGACCTGTTGCAAATGGTTGCCGCCTTCATGACGCCGCTGGAGGTTAATGACGGCACACTGGCGCTGGACGCCATGCGCGAGGTCGGGCCGGGCGGGCATTTCTTCGGCGCCGCCCATACCATGGAACGGTACACCACCGCGTTCTACAGCCCGATGATTTCCGACTGGCGCAATTACGAGTCCTGGCAGGAGGCCGGCAGCCCGACCGCATACGAGAAGGCGAACCGGCTCTACAAACAACTACTGGAAGAGTACGAGGAGCCGCCGATCGACGGCGCGGTCCGCGAGGAACTGGAGGCCTTCGTCGCCCGGCGCACGGAAGAAGGCGGCGCGCCGACTGATTTCTGACTAGAGCGTGATGATTTTTATCTGAATCGATAGGGGATTCCCAAACGTCGCGTTTTGTGATTCAAGATTCTTGCTGGGTAAGGAGGCCAGCAAGGATGGCGAAACCCTATTCGATGGATTTACGCGAACGGGCGCTTTCCCGGGTTGAGGCGGGCGAGAGTGTCCGTTCGGTTGCCGATGCGTTGAGCATCAGCCCGTCGAGCGTTGTGAAGTGGTCCCGGCGGTTTCGGACGACGGGCAGCGTGGCGCCGGGCCAGATGGGCGGGCATCGTCCCCGGCTTATTGTCGGCGACCATGCGGCCTGGCTTCTCGCGCGGATGGCGGCGGACGACTTCACCTTGCGTGGCCTTGTGGCCGAGCTGGCGGATCGGGGGCTGAAGGTGGATTACCGGACGGTCTGGAATTTCGTCCACCGGGAAGACCTGAGCTTCAAAAAAAACCGTTCTGGCAAGCGAGCAGGACCGGCCTGACGTCGCCCGCCGACGGGCACGCTGGAAGAAGCATCAGGGCAAGCTTGACCCGGCTCGCCTTGTCTTCATCGACGAGACTTGGGCCAAGACCAACATGGCGCCGCTCCGCGGGTGGGCGCCGCGCGGCCAGAGGCTTCAGGGCAAGGCCCCGTTCGGCCATTGGAAAACCATGACCTTCCTGGCCGCGCTCAGGCACGACCGGATCGACGCGCCCTGGGTTCTGGATGGTCCGATCAACGGCAAGGCGTTCCAGACCTATGCGGAAAAGGTTCTCGTCCCCACCTTGCGCCCCGGCGACATCGTCGTGATGGACAATCTGGGCAGTCACAAAGGCAAAGCCGTGCGCGCCGCCATCAGGAAGGCCGGCGCACATCTCTTGTTCCTGCCGCCCTACAGTCCCGACCTCAACCCCATCGAACAAGTCTTCGCTAAGCTCAAGCATCTCATGCGCAAGGCCGCCGAGCGAACCGTCGAAGACACATGGAAAAGGATTGGACGCCTCCTCGATCAGTTCTCCGC
>JADFVY010000310.1 GCA_015222795.1 Pseudomonadota bacterium
GGTATATGGACGGCAAGATCAATATTGACGATTTGATCACCCACACCATGCCGCTGGACAAGATAAACGACGCCTTTGACCTGATGCACGCGGGCAAATCGATCCGCAGCGTGGTGATGTTTTAGGAGCGCTATCCAGCTTACGGCTTTATCGTGATCGGCGTGCCGTTGGGGACGCTGGCCCAGATTTCGTCCATCGCTTCGTCGGTCACCGCTATGCAGCCCAGGGTCCAGTCGCGGTTGCCGCGTGAGGGGTTGTGGCGGCCGTGGATGAAGATCGCGCCGCCTGGCGGTACGCTGCGCGCCTTGGCGCTGGCCTTGTCGCCGGTGTCGGGATAGGAGATGTGGATCGACAGGTAGAAGCTGCTGTTCGGGTTGCGCCAGTCGAGGATGTAATCGCCCTCGGGCGTGCGGCCGTCGCCCTCGCGCTGCTTGTGGCCCTCGGGCGCGAAGCCCAGGCCGATGGGATAGCTCTTCCAGATCTCGCCGTCACGCAGCAGATGGATTTGCCGCGCGCCCTTGTCGACCACCACTTTATCGGCCTTTTCCGTCGCGTGTTCAGTCTCATGCGCTTGCGCCGCGAGGGCGGCGAACCCCAGACACAGCGCCACTATCAGCCGGGCAATCATGCGGTGACATTTCTTTCGGTTTCATCATTCATGAGAGGATATTTACACACGGCGTCGGTGCCAAGGCAAACCACCCCAATTCACTTCAATAGCCCTGCTTGGCGACGAGCGCTAAAAGCCAGGCCCTCATGCTCCGCACGCGGGCCAGTGAGTCGCCTCTTTCCGTCGTCACAAAGTAATAGGACCAACCAGTGGCAACGGGCTCTTTGATCGGCTCGACCAGCACTCCGCGGGATTTTTGCCAGTCGCCGAACGGGCGTCGATCCATCGCCAGCCCAAGACCTTCCCGGGCGGCTTGTAAAACATTCGATCGACTGTCAAAGGACAGGCTGGTCGAGTTCGGTTCGGTCGTCACCCCGCGGCCAGCGGCCCAGATCGACCATTCGTCCCGATGCAGGGTGGAACCGATAAGTCGATGGAAGATTACATCTTCAACCGACATGAATGGTCCCTCCTGGGTCAAAAAGTCAGGCGAACAGACCGGAATTATCACTTCCTCGAACAACAGGGTATGAAAGGCCGTGTCGGGCGGTTTGTCCCGATATACGATCGCCGCATCGATATCCGAGCCGGACAGATTAACGGTCTCCGGGGAAGAGATAATAGAGACCCGGAGATCAGGAAGGCCTTCAGCGAGGTCGCGCAAATTGGGGATCAGCCAGAGATTGGCCAAAGACTGAAACATGTGCAGTTGGAGGGGGGTGTCGTCCGCCGCGCGTCGACTTGCCTTGGTCGCCGATTCGATAAGATCAAGCGCCACGGAAATTTCCTTCTGATAGGCAACGCCCTCTTCGGTCAGCGTCAGGCCGCCCGTGTGCCGACGAAAAAGGGTCAGGCCCAAAAAGGCTTCCAATGATCGAATCTGATGGCTGATGGCCGAGGTCGAGACGAGCAGTTCATTCGCCGCGGTACTTTGTTTGCCAAGCCGCGCGGTCGCCTCGAATGCCCGCAAGGCGGCAAAGGGCGGAAGGCGGCGGTTCATCCGGTTCGCGCGGACATAAGATGAAAAACCGCCTGGCAGACTGGATCCGGCATCGGGCACCCTTGATATTCATTATCATGAGCCGGCGTATACGGCGCCGCCATGCGCCAATCTTACTCAACGCTCAATCTTACTCAATGCCCTTAAGCCATTTTTATCTACCATCCCACTCCACATGACGGTGCCGACGAACTGCATGGCCTGCTCCTCAAGGGGCCGACAGGCAGAGATCCAGCAGTTCGCCAAACGCCGGTGCGTCCAGGCCGTCGAATACGGTCGATAGCTCGGCGATGCGGGTCGCGCGCGGCGCACCCAGAACCGGTTCGGCGAAGGCATTGAATTTACTCAATATCTCTGCGTCCGATAGCGGCGCGTCCGTGTCGCCGCGCGGCGTGCGCGCGGCATCCGCGAATTCGCGCCCGTCCGTCGTAACCAGCGTGACCTGCGCCCATCGTTTGCCGACACTGATCTCGGTCAAATGGGGGTCGTCAATCAATTCGGTGGCCCGGCTGATCCGCAAGATTTCCGGATCGTTTAGCGTTTCCGGGTTTAGTTCCGCTATCCCCATGCGACCGCGCACGATCATCGTGGCGACCGGGAAGGCGATGGCATAGGTCAATTCGTCCAGTGATTTTGGCTCATGCCCCGCCAAACGCGTGGCGTTATGAAAGGTGCGAATGCGCACCGATGCGATCTCCCCGGCGGTCAGGCCATGCTCGGTCATCAACGCCTGCACCGCGTCCAGCGCCGGATGCGCCCACCGACAACAGGGATAAGGTTTGTAATGAGTATGTTCGACCGTCCGCCAGCCCTCGCCTATATCGGCCCAGTAGGGCGCGGCGTCGATGCCCTCGCAGGTCAGGGCCGGCGCCCCGGTGAAACCTTCGCGCGCCAGATAGGCGCCGGTAACGCCCGATGGCGCGCCCCAGCCAACGCCATCGCGGAGCATGGTTGGAAAATCGATGCAGCGCATCATCTGGCTGCGCGGCCCATGATATTCACCGATGCCCGCGGCGTGGCGAATTTGATTTTCATCGCCTCCCAGCATCCGCGCGCTCGCCGCCGCGACACCGACCGCGGTCCAGGCCCCCGACGTATGGTAGTCGGCGCAGGTCGCGTGCTGAACCTGACCCGCGCGATAGCTGACTTCATAGGCAATCGCGAGCCAGACGGCGAAATCCCGGCCCGAAATTTTCGCGCCGCTCACTTGCATCGCGTCGGCGATGGCCAGCAGGGACGGAAAGATTGCCGAACCCGCGTGGCCCTTGTTGGGCGATGTTCCGTCATGGGCGTCGATGCTGTCGACGCCAAAGGCGCCCGCCATGGCGGCCCCGGCCGGGCTGACCGTCCGACCATCGAACAGAATCCGCGCCGGCCCCGCGGCACCCGCGCCAAATAGCGCCAGAGCCCCCTTTCTGGCAAGCGCCGAAAGTTCCGTCGTCGATCCAACGGCGGCAACGCCCATGGTATCGAGGAAGCTGCGCCGCAAAACCGTAAGCAACGAGTCGGGCAGATCGTCGTAGCCGAGTTCCGCCGCAAATTTCGCCATGGCATGGGGATCGATGCAATGGGTCACGGCAACCTCCTTCATTTCAATATGTCACAAGCCGCCGCCATGCGCTGCAAACCCCGTTTGATCTCGGCCTCCGACAGCGCGATGGACAGGCGGAAATAAGGATCGCACGAAAAACCCGCGCCCGGTACCACCACAACGCCGGCATCCAGGAACCAGGCCGCCAGATCGGTGGAACTTTCGATAATCTGACCGTCGGGCCGACATTTACCAATCAGTCCACCGCAATCGGGCATGATATAGAAGGCGCCTTCCGGCGCGCGGGCCCGCAATCCGTCGATATTATTGATCCCGGCAACGGCGAGATCGCGTCGGCGCCGATAGATGTCCCGCCAATCCGCGAGGAACTCCCGTGGCCCGTCGAGCGCCGCCGTCGCCGCGATCTGGCTGATCGAGCAGGGCCCGCCATTGTTCTGCGAGAAAATCAAGCGAATACCATCGGTCCACCATTTTGGCCCGCCGCCGAAACCGATCCGCCATCCGGTCATGGCATAGGCCTTGGAGACCCCGTTGACGGTCAGCACCCGCTTGGACAGGTCCGGGGCGACGGCGGCCAGAGTGGCGAATTCACGCCCATCGAAGACGATATGTTCATACAGATCGTCGCTTATGACCAGCACCTGGGGATGCCGGCGCAGCACCTCGGCCAGTGCTTGCAATTGCTCGGCGGAATAGACCGCCCCGGTCGGGTTCGACGGCGAACAGAGTATCAACAGCCGGGTGGCTGGCGTGATCGCGGCCTCCAGCGCCGATGCCGTCAGCTTGAAATTTCCTTCAAGGTTTGTTTCAAGCAACACCGGGCGGGCGCCCGCCAACTGCAGCATGCCCAGATGCGATGTCCATGCGGGGGATGTCAGAATCGCTTCCTCGCCGGGGTTTATGACCGCCTGCACCGCCGTTGCCAATAGCGGTTTCGCGCCCGCGCCGACGACGATCTCGGCGCGTGAAAATTTCAATCCGTTGTCGCGCAGGAATTTCCTGGCGATTGCGTCCTTAAGCGCCGCCGTGCCATCGGTCGAGGTATAGCGGGTGATACCGTCGGCGATGGCCTGGGCGCCGGCTTCGCAAATATGGGCGGGCGTATCGAAATCAGGCTCGCCAATCGAAAAATCAACCAAGTCCCGGCCGCCCTCTCTAAGGGCTGTCGCCTGATCGAAGATCGAGGAGATGGCCGAGGCCGGAATTGCCGCTATGGTGCGTGCCAGCATGTCAGCCCCGCAGATCGGATAAAGTGAGGTTCGGGCCCAGATGCTCGGGGCCCGCCAGGATATGAATCACCGCCGCCTTGCCGCTGGCCATCGCGCGTTCCAGCGCCGGGGCAAATTCCCCGGTTTTTTCGACGCGTTCGCCGTGAGCGCCATACCCGCGGGCGACAACGGCAAAATCCGGGTTGGTCAATTCCGTGCCGTAAACCTTCCCCGGATAGGCGATTTCCTGATGTGCCCGAATGGTTCCATACATGCCGTTGTCGACGATGATAAAGATCGGATCGAGGTCATAATGAACCGCCGTGGCCAGTTCCTGCCCGGTCATCAAAAAATCCCCGTCGCCTCCCATATAGACGGCGGGCGCGTCGGGCCGGGCGATTTTCGCCGCGATGGCGGCCGGCACACCCATCCCCATGGCGCCCGAAATCGGCGCGAGGGCGCCCCGGAACTGGCGATAGTCGTAATGAATATTGGGCCAGTCGGAGGCATTGCCGGCGCCGGTGGTCATTGTTGTGTCGCCAGCCAGGCGATCGTTCAGAACACTCATCACCACACCCATATCGACCGGGCCCTTTTGCGGTGGCAAGGCGCGCATTGCCAGATAGGCTTGCCGGGCTTCCTTGCGCGATTTGCCATGTTGCCGCCGGGCGGGCAGGGCGGCCAATGCCATTGCCGTCTCGCTGGGATCGGCCAGAATCGGCAGGTCGGCCTGATACAGCCGCCCGAGCTCTTCGCCGCAGGGATAGATATGGACCAGCTTGCAGGCCGGAACCGGCGCTTCGATCAGGCTGAATTTCAACGTTGTCCCGTCGTTCAGCCGCGCCCCCAGCGCGATCACCAGATCGGCCTCGCGCGCGTAATCATTGGGCATCGGCTTGCCACCAAAGCCAAGGTTGCCGATAAAATTCGGATGGTCGTGCGGAAACAGACCCTGGCGCCGGAACCCGACACAAACCGGTAAATCATGACTCTCGACGAAATCGATCGCGGCCCGGTGGCCGGCCTCGGTCCAGCCGGTTCCGCCCAGTAACAAAAGCGGTTTCTCCGCCTGTGACAGCAGTTCGCCCACGGCCGCGATCTCGGACGTTCCGGGCCGGGCCGGTGTCATCTTGACCGGTGGCAGGTCGGGCGCATCGGTGCCGCTGAACAGCATTTCCTCGGGCAGCGCCAGGGCGACTGGACCAGGCCTGCCCGAAACGGCGGTCTTATAGGCCCGGTTTACATATTCCGGGATTCTCGCCGCATCATCGACCTCCGCCACCCATTTCACCATTGAGCCCAGATAGCGGCCGTAATCGATTTCCTGAAAGGCCTCGCGATCGCGATGGCTGCGTTTGATCTGCCCGATCAGCAGGATCAGGGGCGTCGAGCCCTGCTGCGCCGTGTGTAAGCCGATTGACGCATTTGTTACGCCCGGGCCACGGGTCACGAAACAAACTCCCGGCTTGCCGGTCGCATCGGACCAGGCCGCCGCCATGAATGCCGCCGCCCCTTCCTGGCGCGCCGTGATATAGCGTACCGAATTACCGGCGTCATGCAGCGCATCAAGGGCGGCGAGATAGCTTTCACCCGGCACGCCAAAGACAACTTCCGCGCCGTTGTTGCGCAGGGCGTCGATCAGTATCTGTCCACCAGTTCGCAATATAGGATTCCTTTACGGGTTTAGGGGATTTCACTATCAACGACCCGGGAAGTTCGTTTCAATTGAATATTTTGCACCGGCTTTGAACCATGCTCAACCATGAACTCTCGCGTGAATTCAGTTCAACCTGGGTTGCCCCGTTTTCACTATTCTGTTTGGCAATTTTCAGCCAGTTTGCAGGCATATAATGGGGTATGGCCATGGCACGCGGTATGACTGATTCACGGGCGAAAAGAAAATCGCGCAGGGACGCGGCGCTAACACCGCCGCAACCGGATTGGCAAAGGTTTAGCAATCCCTTCCCGCCTTTAACCGTCCTGGATAACGATGGTTTGGCGCGGATCGATGACACGGCGCTTAAAATACTGGAAGAACTGGGACTGCAATTCCAGAATCCCGAGGCGCTGGATATAATGCAGGCCCATGGGGCGGAAGTGGACCGCGAGAGCGCCATGGTGCGCATGGACAGGGGCCTGGTGCGCGAGATGGTGGCCAAGGCGCCGACTTCCTTTACGCTCCATGCCCGCAACCCGGACCGGAATGTCACGATTGGCGGCAATTGGGTGAATTTTGCCCCGGTCGCTGGTCCGCCCTTTGTCAGCGATCTGGATTTGGGCAGACGTCCGGGAACTTTTGCGGATCAGTGCAATTTGATCCGCTTGCACCAGAGCCTGAATGTCCTGCATCTGGCCGGCGCCGCGCCGGTGGAGGCGACGGACTTGCCCGCGGAAAGCCGCCATCTGGATTTCTACGAGGCGCAGATCACGCTGACCGACCGTGCCTGGAACGCCCGCGCCATCGGTAGCGAACGGGTGGAAGACGCGCTTGAAATGGTCGCGCTGGCCCGCGGGCGGACCCGTGAGCAGCTTATCGATGAACCGAGTTTGCTGACCGTCATCAATGTCAACTCGCCGCGTATCGTGGATAACGAGTTGCTTGCCGGGCTGATGGCCATGACCCGTAACGGGCAGGGCATTATCGTTACCCCCTTTACGCTGGCCGGCGCCATGAGCCCGGTCACAATCGCCGGGGCGCTTGCCCAGCAAACCGCCGAAGCCATGGGGGTAATTGCCTTTTCCCAGATGCTGCGCCCGGGCGCGCCTGTGATCATGGGGGGCTTTACGTCGAACGTCGATATGAAGTCCGGCGCGCCTGCCTTCGGGACACCGGAATATGTCCAGGCGGTGATAGCCGGCGGGCAGATCGCCCGGCGTTGGGGACTCCCCTACCGGTCATCGAATGTGAACTCTTCCAATGTGGTCGATGCCCAGGCCGCGGCGGAATCCATGATGTCGCTCTGGGCGTCGATCATGTCCCACGCCAATCTGGTCAATCATGCGGTGGGCTGGCTGGAAGGCGGGCTGACGGCGTCGCTCGAGAAGTCGGTGCTGGATGCCGAATTGATCGGCTCCATGCGGGCCTGGATGAGGCCGTTGGAAGTGGATGACGACTCGCTGGCGTTCGAGGCTATCGCCGAGACTCCGCCGGGGGCGCATTTTTTCGGCAACGCGCACACCATGGCGCGCTACCAGACGGCCTTCCATTCGCCCATGCTGGCCGATCTTCGGCCCTTCGAAACCTGGGCGGAAGACGGCGCCCACACCGCGACCGACCGGGCCAACCGGCTAGCCAAGACATTGTTGCAATCCTACCAGGCGCCGCCTCTCGAGATTGCCGTTCGCGACGCGGTGAGCGATTATGTGGCGCGCCGCAAGGCGCAAACCAATGCTCATTGATAATGTCGTCTTCGTGGCGCGGGGAATAATCATATGAAGACTCATGTCCGCGCCGTTGTTATCGGCGGTGGCCTTGTCGGTTGCTCGATACTCTATCATCTGGCCAAGCTTGGCTGGCGCGACGTCATGCTGCTGGAACGCGACGAGTTGACCTCGGGCTCCACCTGGCATGCGGCGGCCAGCATTCACGGCCTGCACGACAACAATAATATCTCGAAAATCCAGTATTACACCATGCAGCTTTACAAGCAGCTTGAGCAGGAAACGGGTCAGGGCTGCGGCATTTTCCAACCGGGTTCACTTTATCTGGCGCAGACCAGGGACCGTGAACATCAGCTGCGTATTCAGGAAGCCAAGGCGAAATACTTCAATGTGGATTTCCATGAAGTCAGCCGCGACGAAGCCGAACGGCTGCATCCGCTGATCGATTTCGATGGCATCAAATGCATCATGTTCGAACCCGACGGCGGCAATGTAGATCCGTCGGGCGTGACCCACGCCTATGCCCAGGGGGCACGGGCCCTGGGCGCCGAAATCAACCGCTTCACCCCGGTCACCGCCACTACTCAGCGCCCGGATGGCAGCTGGGACGTGGAAACCACCAAGGGCACCGTCCACGCGGAGGTGGTGATCAACGCGGCCGGACTTTGGGGGCGGGAAGTGGCGCGCATGGCCGGGTTCGAATTGCCGCTGATGACCATGGAACATCAATATCTGGTCACCGAGACCATCCCTGAAATTGCCGCGCTTGGCCGTCGTCTGCCCTCCGTCGCCGACCGGGACGGGGAATATTACATGCGCCAGGAAGGCCAGGGGTTGCTTGTCGGCACCTATGAAAAGGATGGCCGCTTTTGGGCGGAAGACGGCACGCCGCTGGATTTCGGCCATGAGTTGCTGGAAGAGGATCTGGACCGGATCGAGGAAAATTACATGCGCGCCTGCACGCGCGTGCCGGTGTTGACGTCGGCGGGGGTCAAGCGGGTGATCAACGGACCGATGATCTGGGCGCCCGATTCGGCGGCACTGTTCGGCCCGGTGCCGGAATTGCGAAACTATTTCTGTTGCGGCGGAATCATTCCCGGCTTCTCCCAGTCCGGCGGCCTGGGGTTGTTGCTGGCGCAATGGATTGTAGAAGGCGAGCCGGAATACGACATATTCGCATGGGATCTCGCGCGTTACGGCGACTGGGCCGATAAGAAATTTACCAGGGCCCGGGCGCTCGATTGCTACAGCCACCGATTCAAGATCCACTTCCCCTATGAGGAACGCGAGGCCGGCCGGCCGGTGCGGACCCGCCCGGTCTATCAGCGGCAAAAGGAAATGGGCTGTATTTTCGGGCTCAACTTCGGCTGGGAACATCCGCTGTGGTTCAAGCGCCAGGGGATGGACGCGCGGGAAGAATACGGCTTTGAACGGCAGAGCTGGTTCGACACCGTGGGCGCCGAATGCCACGATTTGCGCAACGGCGTCGGCGTGATCGATATTTCCAACTATGCGATTTACAGTATCAGCGGCAAGGGCGCGGCCGATTGGCTGAACCGGCTTGTCGCCAACATCGTCCCGACCGGGATCGGGCGATCCTGTCTGACCCCGCTGCTGGGCGTGCGCGGTGGCATTGCCGGTGATTTCACCATCACCAAAATGGCCGAGGAAGAATTTCTGATGATCGGTTCCGGCATGGCGGAGCGTTACCATCAGCGTTTCTTCCAAATGGTCGAGGCCCCCGCGACCCTGGAATTCAAATCCCTGACGAATGCCTGGGCCGGTTTTAACGTGGCCGGACCGAATGCGCGGGCACTGCTTCAGCGACTGACCAATACCGATCTTTCCAACGAGGCGTTTCGTTTTATGCGCTCGGCGCGTATCACCATCGCCGGGATCGAGGTGGTGGCGCTGCGGGTCTCTTTCACCGGTGATCTGGGCTGGGAACTGCATTGCCGCGAGGCCGATCAACTGGCTCTTTACGATGCGCTGTTCGCGGCGGGCGAGGATCTGGGCTTGCGCCCGGTTGGCCTGCGAGCCCTGACGTCGCTGCGTATCGAAAAAGGCTATGGCTCATGGGGCCGCGAATATAGTCCCGAATATTGGCCACAAGAGGTCGGGCTGGAGCGGCTGATCAAACTCGACAAGCCGGAGTTTCTCGGCCGCGAAGCGTATCTCGGGATCAAGGACAAACCAGCGCGTTTGAAACTGGTTTGCCTGCGGGTCAAGGTCGACACCGCCGATGCGGTGGGCGGCGAGCCGATCTTTCTGACCGACGGGACAGCGGTCGGCCAGGTTTCCTCCGGCGCGTACGGTTTCACCGTGGATGCGTCCCTGGCTCTCGGTTTTATCAAGGCGGATCATGCCCTGCCCGGTACGGCGGTCGATGTCGCGATCCTCGGCAAGCCTCATCGGGCGGTCATTCTTGAACACCCCGCCTTCGACCCGCAAGGCGCCCGGCTTCGCGGGTAATACCAAACGGCGCGTTTCAAGATCGATCGAGACGTCCATGGTGAGGGATTTGGTGGAGCCGAGGAGGATCGAACTCCTGACCTTCGCATTGCGAAAGAGATGGTGAAACAGAAACACAAATAATATCAATGAGGTATATGGGCGCTGTCACGACACATACCCGATTAAATCCCGATAAAACCGAATAAGACCGAATGGGCCTGTCTCACTTTGGGCACATTAACAAAGCCCCCGCTTTTTGACGGGGGCTTTTTGTGTCTGGAACTCGGAAAAATCCAGAGTAATCCGAACAGGGCAGATTAGCGGGGAGCACAAAATCAGCACACTACTTGCCCCCGCCAATGCCACGATCGTAGCTGTGGAATGGTGTTACGCTTCGGTCTAGACAGCGCCGCTTGCATTGTGGCCTAAGATATATTCGCGTATCATTTACGCTACTATAGCGAGAGCATCATTCGTTCGCCAAATCAGCCCGGCAAACCCAGGAGATCGCCATCCAATGTCCCGACCATAAACCCAATGGACTTCGGCAGCCGGGCCTGCTACCATTATTAGAATGAGTTTCTATCTGAGAA
>JADFVY010000311.1 GCA_015222795.1 Pseudomonadota bacterium
CGATACGCCTTCGCCTCGCTGGCGATCGGGCCGCTGGTCGGCGTCATCGCCATGGCCCGCCTGCGCGCGCATCCGGATGCGGTAAAGCTGGCAAACGGGCGGCGGTAAGGGAAGAGCTCCCCCCGGACCCTTCAGTCTTCCTCGGCCGGCATTGTTTCCGCGATGGTTGCCTCTGTCTCGGCCGGTGAAAACCCGAGCTGCTCGCCGATCGTGTTTACGGCCGCCGTCTCCCGTACGTCGATCTTTCCATCCGCCATCAGCACCATAACGCAGGCATTGATGACCGCCTTTCGTGCATCCCGGTTGAGCATCTTCCCCTCGTAGCGGATTTCATCGAGGATGGCGTCGCCCTTTTCCTCGACCAGCTCGGCGAGTTGGCGAATTGAGTCGGGATCCAGATGCTCATGCACGACTTCTTCGCAGGCAACGACGATGGCCTCCACTTCTTCATCGTCGACATGGCCGTCGGCCAACGCGGTGGTGAGCATGCTTTGCATCAGCAGCCTGGCGGTCGAACTGGACTGGTATGCTTTATGGGCATCCACCCCGGCCGAACCGGGGCCGACCATCTGGTACAGACCGCCGGCGAGCATAACGGCGCCAACGACGATCAGGCCCCAGGTTCCGTATTTCAGTATAGCACCCAGATCGACAGCCATCAGCAGACCGCCGCCGGCGGCCAGGAAGATGGATCCGAAAATGATGTTTTTTGCGCCTTGCATAGCCGAAATTCCTTGAGTTGCGATCAGAACGTTGCATTTTTCCGTGCGCGAAACGTCAATGCACAGGTGGCGCGGTATCGTCAGCCGCCACCTCTTCCAGCAGCCATTCCCTGAAGGCGGCGATTTTTGGATGATGACTCGTCGCCTTGGGACTCAGCACATAATAAGCGTATTCGGTGGGAATTGCGATATTGAATGGCTTGACCAGCCGGCCCGCCGCTATGTCGCCGGCCGCCAGCGCGCCGCGCGCCAGGGCCACCCCCTGGCCTTCGGCCGCTGCCTGAATCACGAAGGCGGAGTCGGTAAAGAACGGTCCCTGCCGCAGATCGATACCGCTCACGCCGGCGACCAGCAGCCACATGGTCCAATCCACATAGCCATCGTCATGCAATAGCGTGTGACGGCGCAGATCCTCGGGTTTGGATAGTGCGTTCGGCCCATTCAGCAGGGCCGGGCTGCAGACTGGAAAGATGTCCTCGGTCATCAGCCAGACGCTGTGCAACCCCTCATATTCGCCCTTGCCGTAGCGCACCACCAGATCGACATCGTCGCGCCGAAAGTCGGTGAGTTGGGTCGAGGGACTGATTCGCACATCGATTTCCGGGTGTTTGTCGCGAAACCGCCCCAGCCGTGGCACCAGCCATTTCGATGCGAAAGAGGGCAGCACGCTAATGGTCAACGGACCGCCCGCATCGGGGGCGGCGAGCTTCTCCACGGCGGTCGCCAGATGGCTCAACGCCTTGCGGACCTCGCCGACGAATTCCTGGCCCTCCTCGGTCAGGCGGATGGCCCGGTTCAGGCGGCGGAACAGCCGCACGCCCAGCGCCTGTTCCAACACCTTTATCTGATGGCTCACCGCCGCCTGGGTGATGTGGAGTTCTTCCGCGGCCAGGGTGAAGCTGAGATTCCGGGCCGCCGCCTCGAAGGCGCGCAGCGTGTTCATCGGGGGCAGGCGTGTCGGCATGGCGATACCATTCGGATTAAATTTACTTATGCATTACATGAGAAACGATCGTTTGTCTATCGCAAGTAATTGGCTTATTTCATTGGTTCAAGAGCAACAGAGCCAATTCACCGGCCTTTCCGATGGCACGGCTACAGATAAGGAGAAGACAGATGACCTACGGCACCGATATCCGTGTTCCCTGCAAGGCGGCCGAGATTACAGGCCAGCCGGCCAGCCTCGGCCGCCTCTTTTTACCGTCTTTGCAAACCCTGCAATCGTGGTATGAGCGTTCAAGACAGCGTCGGCGTCTGGCCCGGCTGGACGAAGATCTGCTGCGCGATATCGGAGTCGACCGCCTCACCGCCATGGAAGAAGCATCCAAGCCCTTCTGGCGCGCCTGATTCTCCAGGGAGGATACTTGGGAAACAATCTGCTCTACGTGGCGACCGTGCTGATCTGGGGCTCGACCTGGTATGCGATCAAGATGCAGCTTGGCGCGGTCGACCCCGATCTCTCGGTCGCCTATCGTTTCATCGTCGCCGCGACGGTGCTGGTCGTCTTTTGCCTGGCGACCGGGCGCAGCCTGCGCTTCCCGCTACGCCACCACCCTTATATTGCGGCGCTGGGACTGTTCCTGTTCTGCCTGAACTACTGGCTGTTCTATTACGCGACCTTCGAGCTGACGACCGGCGTCGTCGCGGTAGTGTTCTCGCTGATCATGATGATGAACATACTGAACGGCGCGGTGCTGTTCGGCACGCGGGTCGAGCCGCGGGTCCTGGGCGCGGCGGGGCTGGGTATGATCGGGTTGGTTCTGGTGTTCTGGGACGATCTGGCGCTGATGGATTTCAACAGCGGGCCGATGCTCGGGCTGGGCCTCTCGATCGTCGCCACCTATTCCGCATCGCTGGGCAACATGGCGTCGCTGCGCAACACGCGGGCCGGGCTGCCGGTAATCCAGATGAACGCGCTGGGCATGGCCTATGGCGCGCTGTTCATGACGATTCTGGCGCTGTTTCGCGGCGCGCCGATCAGCTTCGACTTTTCGCCCGGTTATGTGGGATCGCTTCTGTATCTGGCCATATTCGGCTCGGTCCTGGCGTTCGGTTTCTACCTCACCCTGCTGGCGCGCATCGGCGCCGACCGCGCGGCTTATGCCGCCGTGGTCTTCCCCATCGTGGCGCTGATCATCTCGACTTTCCTGGAAGACTATGTCTGGACCGCCCCGGCGCTGATCGGCGTGGCGCTGATCCTGGGCGGCAACGTGCTGGCCGTCGCCAAGCCGAAAGGCGCCGCCCGGAAAGAAATTCAGCCGGGGTAACGCAGCAGCATCTGGTTCATGCCGTTCAGCGCGTTGTAGAGCGCCGCGAACTGGCGGTGGAAATCCTCTTCGCCGGCGCCGATGGCAGCGCGGATTTCGCCGATGGTCCGCGTTCCGTCAACTTGCCGCAGGATAGCC
>JADFVY010000312.1 GCA_015222795.1 Pseudomonadota bacterium
AGCCAACCCGCGCATCAGAGAGCGATCAACCGTCGACTTCAATGCCCGCTCCCAGACCGTCGCGCCGGCCCATACAAGCCAAACACGCTCCACGGCGAAAAGGGAATGAAAATATTCCGCGTTCAACTCTTGAAAAAATGGACATCAGAGGATGAGGAACCGGGTAGTGGAATATTTTTCCGAAAAAACAGTAAGTTGTACCTCATCCTGAGGAGGGCCGAAGGCCCGTCTCGAAGGACGAGGTCGCGCGATGCCTGCCCAATCACCGCCCGGCGTAATACAGCCGTTCCCCCGCCACGTAGGTCGCCAGCGTCGATCTGTCGTCGCCGAGGGTCATCAGGACGAACAGTTCCTCTGCGAGGTTGCCGTCGATGGTATCCATGCGGTGCGCCATCGCGGGGGTGGCGCGGGTGTCCAGCACGGTGATGTCGGCGTCGCTGCCGGGCTCCAGGGTGCCGATGCGACCCGCCAGGCCCAGCGCGTCGGCGTTGCCCCGGGTCATCAGGTGGAAGGCTTGCAGGGCGGGCAGGTTTTGGTTGTTTAGCTGCAGGACCTTGTAGGCCTCGGCGGCCGTGCGCAGCATCGAGAAGCTGGTGCCGCCGCCGACGTCGGTGGCCAGCCCGACCTTAACGCCGCCGCCGCGCAGCCGCCCCATGTCGAACAGGCCGCTGCCGATGAACAGGTTCGAGGTGGGGCAGAAGGCGACCGTCGAGTCGGTTTCCGACAGGCGGGCGATTTCCCCGTCCGACAGATGGATGCCGTGGCCGAAGATGGCGCGCGGCCCCAGCAGTCCGAACTTGTCGTAAACGTCGGTGTAGGAACGGCTCCAGGGGAACTGTTTCGCGACGGCGGCGATTTCGGCGCTGTTTTCCGCCAGATGGGTCTGCATGTAGATATCCGGATAGCCGCGCATCAGCGCCCCGGCGGCTTCCAGTTGCGCCTCGGTCGAGGTGACGGCGAAGCGCGGGGTCACGGCGCAGTGCTGGCGGCCACGGCCGTGCCATTTCTCGATCAGCGCGGCGCTTTCGGAAAAGCTGCGTTCGGCGTCGTCGGTCAGGGCCTCGGGCGCGTTGCGGTCCATCATCACCTTGCCGGCGATCATCAGCGTGTTCAGCCGTTCGGACTCGGTGAAGAAGGCCTCCACCGATTCGGGATGCACCGTGCAATAGACGGCGGCCGTCGTGGTGCCGTTGCGCAGTAGTTCGTCGAAGAAGAATTTCGCGACCGCGGCGGCATGGTCCGGATCGGCGAATTTCTGTTCCTCGACGAAGGTGTATTTGTCGAGCCACTCCAGCAGCTGCGCCCCGTAGGACGCGATTACGCGGGTCTGCGGGTAATGGATGTGGGTGTCGATCAGCCCCGGCAGGACCAGCGCCTGCCCGTAATCCTCCACCGGCATGTCCGCCGGCAGATCCGCCGCCGGCCCGATGGAGGCAATTTTGCCGTCCTCCATGACAACGGCGCCGTCCGCGATATAGCGATAGCAGGCTTCCTCGCCTGCCTCGGCCGGGTCGGCGATGAAGTCCAGCAGCCGGCCCCGTATCGCGGTTTTGCCCGTCATTTATATTAGCCCTCGCGTGCCGCCAGCCAGGCGGCGATCAGGTGGCGTTCATCCTCGGTCATTTCGGTTACATTGCCCGGCGGCATGGCGCGTGACAAGACGGACTGGGCTTCGATCCGCGAGGCCTCGCGCAGGATATCGGCCGGCGTTTCCAGCCGCACGTTGAGGGGCGGGACGGGAACGCCCTCCCAGACCGGCTCCTCCGCATGGCACATGGAGCAGCGGGACAACACTATATCCTCGACCGCGACGAAGACCTCGTCATTCTCCAACCCACTGGTCTGCATCGCGGCGGGGGCGCCGACGGGGAAGCTGTTCAGCCACAGGATCATCAACCCGCCGACCGCCGCGACGCCCCAGGTCCACCAGGGCGTGCCCTTGCCGGCATGCTGGGAATTGAAGAAATGGCGGATCGAAACCCCCATCACGATAACCACGGCGACGATCACCCAGTTCCATTGGGTCGCGAAATTCATCGGGTAATGGTTGCCGATCATCAGGAACAGCACCGGCAG
>JADFVY010000313.1 GCA_015222795.1 Pseudomonadota bacterium
CCGTTGTTCTGGGAATCGGGGCCGCCTGGTATTTCGAGCGGCTGGATTGGGGATTGCTCTGGGCGCTGGCGATTCCGTCCGTAATATTCGTCATGCGCCTGTTCGCCTTACGCAAATGCATCACGGCTCTTGCGGTTACGCCGCAGTGGATCGTGGTTTCCCGGGGCCTGTTCCCGAAACGCGCGGAGCTGATCGAAAAGCGCGAAATCGGGCGCGCCACCCTGTGGGAACATCGCAGCCACCTGAATCTGCACCGCACCGGGCTTGAAACAATGCAGGTCGAGGACATCGGCGACAGCGAGGGATTGGTGGAGGCGCTTGGCCTGCCAACGCGAGTCTGGCCAGAGCGGAAGGCCCAGGGGGCCGGGCGGGCGATCCTGTATTTCACCGGCGGGCTTGTATTTACCTTGTGGAGCATAGGGTCCATGGCGCTGGCCCTTCTGATATGGCTCTATGAAGAGGTTATTTTCGCCTATCTGCCCGAGGTCGCGACCTCGCTCGGCCTCGTCGTCATTGCACTCGTCGTGAGTCTCGCCGCCGCCTGCATCGTCGCCGGGGCTGTCGGCGTCGTCCTGGCCCGAATTGCCGGCGGCGACGCGCTGGCGCAATTCATCCATGCAGCGGGCGATCCCGCATGGTCGGGCCAAAAGGCGGAACCCGGCCGGACATTCCGCTATCTGAACGCGGTCGCACGCCTGACCGGCGCCACGCCGGTGACGCCCGATACCCTGCCAGAGCCGAAAATCATTAACGGCCCGCTGCCGATAAACGCCGAGGCCTTCGGCGGAGGCTGGGTGAAATGACGCGGCTCGATGCCATGCTGATGCCGGGTGAGAACGTCGTCTGGCGCCACGATCCCGAATTGTCCATGGGGTCTAAATGGCCATATGTCATGGGGCTCGCGATCCTGCTGGTGATGTTCACGACACTTGGGTCGGTCGTACTGTGGAAGGTGGCGGTGCCGCCGGGCATCGCCGTTCTTGTCGGGCTGCTCGTCTTAATGCCGATCCTGTTCTGCGCCGGGCCGCTGCTGTCGGGCATGTGGTCGCGCGCCGTCGCGGTGACCGCGGGGCGCATGGTCTGGCGAAGCGGCCCCGGCGGGCTGGGGACGGCGGCGACCATCGACAGGGCCGACATCACCTCTGCAACGATCTATGAGGGAAGCGCCGTGCTGATCCTGCATGGCCGGGACGGGCAGACGATTCGATTGAGCGGTATCGACGAGGCCGAGTCGCTGGCCCGCGCGCTGGCCGTACCGGCCAGTATCTGGCGCAAGGGCGAGGACACGCAAAGCGCGCCACAGGAATTCTGGCCGCGTATTGCCGGGGCGCTTCTGAGCATCGTGCCCACTCAATTGCTGAGCAGCGGAGCGATCTTCGGCGACTGGGCGGTTTTCGACGCGTACCGAATACTGGCGTTCCTGCTGATCTTGGCGTTGATCGGCGGAATGGCGGCCTTCCATGTCTGGACCGAGATTGCCACCGCGCGAAAACTGTCTCCCGACGATCGGCGAAAACAGGCATGCCGCCGGCTGAACCCGCTTTGTCGCGGCAAGGAGCCGGCGCGGCCGACCCTCGCCGCAACCCTGGCCCTGCCGTTCATGGCGTTCGACCGCTGGCTTATCCGCAAGGCCCATGGCGGTCCGTATAATTGCGACTGCCCGCCGAAAACCTTCGGTCCGGCGGCCGCGCCCGGCAGGGGAAGCCAAACATGAGCCGCGTCGATGCCCTGCTGCGGCCGGATGAAGAAGTCGTATTCCGCAATAATCCCGGGCCGGTCTGGCTCGGGCTGCCGCTGGCGGGATTGTGCGTCGCAGGGCTGGGCTGGCTGGGTTATGCACTGTACCGGGGCGAGGCCGTGGCGGCGGACTGGGTAGCCACCCTGGTCCTGCTGCCCGTGCTGGTGCTGTTTTTCGCCTGGTATGCACATCGCCCGGATATCGTTGTGACCCATGGCCAGGTGTTGCGCAGCGCCGGGTTGTTGCGCGGCAAGGCGGAGGTGATCGCGCGCGAGGATATTGCCGAAATCCGCTTCCAGGGATGGCGCACCGGCATTCTGACCCGCGCGCCAGGGCAACTGCGCATGACGCTGCCCAACGGCATGGCCATCGTGGACGGCCGCGTCTGGTTCCCGGTCCCCGGTCTGGGCTGGTGGCGCCGGCGCAAGGACGCCGGGCGCAGCGAGCGCCAGGCATTCGCCATCGCGCTGGGCCTCACGCCGATGCGGTGGCGTCCGCCCAGCCTGCCGGAAAAGGCGGCGTTGCTGGACGCCGTCGACTTTCTCGCCGGCATGGCGGCGGTCATTCTGTGGGCGGCGGCCTGCTGGGCCGCGCTGTCGTTCTGGGCAGACCGGACCGGCGCCACGGAGCCCCTGCGCGATCCGGTCTTCTGGACTTTCGGCCCCGCCATATTCGTCTCTTTGTGGTTGATGAACGCGGCGCGGCGATATTTGATTCTGATGCTGGCGCCGAAGCTGGCGCCCGCCGCGATGGCGCGGCTCTGGCTCTGCGCCGCCTACCGGCCGGACTGGCGGGGTGAGCATCGCGAATCCGTCACCACCTCGCGCGCCGGCCGCCTGGCGCGTTATGAGCGCCTACTGTCGCGGCGCTATGGGGAGCCCCTAGGCTGCGCCGGCCTCGCCGGACCGGAGGCCTGCAACGGTGGCTGGATAAAATAAACCTCATACGGAAAAGTCTTTACGCACCCTTATCCCTCTGGTAGCAATACTCCTTAACAACCATTGGTTTTAACCATCGCCTGAAAACAGGGCAAGGGCTGCATTTCATGAAACTTATTTTCGGGGCGCCGGTGGCGCTGCTCGCGCCATATGTGGGCTACATGCTGATCTGGATCGTCTCCTGGATTTACGAAGGCGTTCCGGGCATTGCCGTTCAATACTGGCCGTCGGGGATGTTCTGCTACCGGGATTCGGCGATGCAACCATTTTGCGGCCGGTCGCCCGACGAGTTGGCCTGGTTCGTAATGATCGGCTTTTTCACCTGTTGCCTGGTCGGTTGGGAGGCAGTGCGAATCCTGATGCCCGGTGTTAACGACCCGACCCAAATCGTCGGCCGCAAAACGGCGCTGAGCAAGGTCACCAAGGGCATCGCCTGGGGTATCGTATTATTGCCGACCCTGATCATCGCACCGCATATTTTCAGCACCCTGGCATCCGTTCCCGGCGCCTGGAGCAGCTATGGCTGGGGCACCGAAACCATGATCGATTTCATCCGCATGTGGGTCGTCGGCACGATGGCGATGTTCCTGTACGGAGTTCTGCGCTATGCGTCGCTGAGCAACTGAAGCCGACGCAAGGCCGAAAACAGGTCCCGCCCCATACTATTGATGAAACATATGGATTTGGCGCGTTCCATAGATTGATCATATGGACCGACCCTCAAATCCCCGTGGGAAAGGCCCAAAAAACGGCCGAAAACACCGACGCATGGGGTCGAACCCGCGCTTTTCCCTGACGCGCCTCGCCCACAGGCGCCCGGCCATCGTGCGACACGGGTACTGAAGCAACACCGCCACTTGCCCCGCATGGCCCGCCGTGGCAATTTCCCCGCCTGTAATCGATTTTGCCTGAAGGAAGTTTCCCATGCGCCTGCTGGCCTTTGACAAGGACGGGGTTCCCACGCTCGCGGTGCGGCGTGGCGACGAGATTGTCGACCTTTCCGTAGCCGCGCCCAATCTGCCGCGCGACGTGCCCGCCCTGCTGGCGCTGGGCGATGGAATTATGGAACAGGTCGCCGCCGCCGTGCTGGACCCGCCGGCCGAGGCCGTGCTGACGGCCGCGAGCATCCGTTATTGCCCGGCGGTCTGGAACGCGCCGCGCTATCTGTGCTGCGGGCTGAACTATGCCAAACATGCCAAGGAAGGCGGGCGCGAACCGCCGGAAGATCCCTCCTTCTTCACCCGTTGCGCGGAGTCGCTGGTCGGCCATGGGGAGCCTATCGTGCGGCCCTGGATTTCCGAAAAATTCGATTACGAGGGCGAACTGGCCGTTGTCATCGGCAAGCCCGGCCGCCATATCGCGATGGAGGACGCACTGGACCATGTCGCTTTTTATACCCTGATGATGGACGGCTCGATCCGCGATTTCCAGCGCCTTGGCACGCAATGGACGCTGGGCAAGAATTTCGACCTTACGGGTTCCCTCGGGCCCGATCTGGTAACGCCGAATGAGCTGCCCGCTGGCGCAAGCGGCCTCAGACTGGTCACCCGGCTGAACGGCAAGGTGGTGCAGAACGACACCACCGACACCATGCTGTTCCCGGTCGCCGACCTGATTCACCGCCTGTCGAGGGCGATGACCCTGCTGCCCGGCGACGTGATCGCCACGGGCACGCCATCAGGCGTGGGTTACGCCCGTACGCCGCCCTTGTTCATGAAGGCGGGCGATGTTTGCGAGGTGGAGATCGAAGGCGTCGGCCGGTTGCGAAACCCGGTGGAGGACGAAGAACAGGGCGCGGAAACCAAGGCGCCGCCCGCCGTGGAGGCCGAAAAGCCGGTCGCGGTGGAACCACCGGCGGCCGAAGTGAAATCGGAGCCGGAAAACAAAGTGGACGCCGGCGCCATTGCGGAACCGAAACCAGCGGGCGGCAAGGCCCCGGTCGCACCCGAACGCCAGCCCGTTGCCGACCATTATCACCAGCCGGCGCTGTTGAACTCGATTTACGACGCGCTGCGCGAGGAGGGCCGGAATCCGGACAAACTGACACCGCAGAACCTCGTCGGCGTGGGCGAGATGCATATCCGCGGGCACGAGGCCACGCGCGAACTGGCCTTGCAGATGGGCCTGACCCACGAGATGAAGGTGCTGGATGTGGGCTGCGGCGTCGGCGGGCCGTCGCGGTTTTTGGCCGGGCAATATGGCTGCCATGTCACCGGCATCGACCTTACCGAGGAATTCTGCAAGACCGCCCGCGAATTGGGCGAAAGGGTGCGGCTGAGCGATAGCCTGACCTACCGCCAGGCCGATGCGCTGAACCTGCCCTACAAGGATGAGAGTTTCGACGCGGTCTGGACCCAGCATGTGCAGATGAATATCGAGGACAAGCAGCGCTTCTATGCCGAGATATTTCGCGTGCTGAAACAGGGCGGCAAGCTGGGTTTCTACGACATCGTCGCCGGCGAGGCGGGCGAGCCCTTCTATCCCGTGCCCTGGGCGGCGGATGAGTCGATCAGCCATCTGGCCAGCGAGGCGGAGTTGAAGGCATTGGTCGAGGAGGCCGGCTTCCAGGTCAAGGTCTGGCAAGACACCACCGCCGCCGGGCTGATCTGGTTCGAGGAACAACGGCGGCGTGAATCGGAGCCCGGCTTCGAACATTCCAGACTGGGCCCGGAACTGTTCCTCGGCCCCGACTGGTGGGACATCGTCACCAACCTGTACCGCGGCGTTGCCGGCGACCGGGTCAGAATCATCGAGAGTATCTGCTGGAAACTGCCTTAGAGTCCGGCCCGAAGCCGATCAACCTTGAAATACCCGTGGGAGCTACGGCGAACCATCCTCGAATAGCTTGCCGAGCCGTTCAGCGGCCAGTCTCATCAGGGGAATATGGGTCTTTGCTTTTTCCAGGGTCAGCCGCTGGGTCGGCCCGTGCAGCGCCAGGGTCGCGAGCAGCCGGCCCTTGTCGTCGGTGACGGGAACCGCGACCGCGACCATGCCTTCCAGGAACTCCTCGTTGTCGGCGCCGTATCCGACCTCGCGCACCCTGTCCAACACCGCCATCAGCTTGGCGGAATCGGTAATCGTATTGGGGGTGCGGGGCTCCAGCGTCAGATTATCGACGACCTGCCCACGCCGCGACGGGGACAGGGTGCCCAGGAACATCTTGCCGCTGGCCGTGCAATGCAGCGGCACGCGGGTGCCGATGGGGAGTTGCAGCCTGAGCGGCCATCGCGCCTCGACCCGGTCGAGATAACGCATGGCGTTGCCGTCCGGAATATTGATATTGCAGGTCTCGCCGACATTATCCGCAAGATCCTCCAGGATCGCATGCAAGGCGGCGCGCTGCCCGCCGGCCCCGGCCATGACACCCACCGCCATCGCCCGCAATTTTGGCCCGGCAACGATCCCCTTGCCGTCCAGGCTGTGCTGCAGATAGCCCTCGTCGGACAGCATGGCGCAGAGCCGGTGAATTGTCGGCTTGGGCAGCTTCAGTCCCTTGTTCAACTCGGTCGGGGTAAGCGCGCCCTCTGCGGCCGCGACCGCTTCAAGGATCGCCAGGGCACGGCGCATCGACGAACCCTTGTTGCGCTGGACGGTGCTCATGCCAAGGATCGTTCCCTATTTACTGAACCTGGAATACCCCGGCGCCGGCATGCACCAGAAGCATGGTCGACAGCGGCGGCCACAGCGCGATGATAAGCCAGGCCGCCATCAGGGCGAAAAGATACGGCATGGTGTAGCGCAACAGCCGCAGGTACGGAATACCGGTTATGCCGCTTGCGACATAAAGGTTCAGCCCGTAGGGCGGGGTGATGAAGCCGATGGCGTCACCGACCAGGAACACCACCGCGAAATGGATCGGATCGACGCCGATCGTGGCGGCGATCGGGGCCAGGATCGGGGCCAGGATAATCGTGTTAGGCAGGCTTTCCAGGATCGTGCCGGCGGCCAGCACCAGCGCCATGCAGGCGAACAGTATGGCGTAATAGCCGCCCAATCCGCTCAACATATCGGTCACAAAGACTTTGGCGCCTAGCAGCGACAGGATCTGCTGCATGACCACCGAGACCGCGATCAGCGGCGCCAGCAACCCGGTGATCTGGCCGGACCGCAATATGATGTTTGGAAGCTGGGCCGGCGAGAATCCCGGGATAGCGATGGTCTGCGCGATGAATGACGCGGCATCGCGCCGGATGAGCATATTGTGAATCGGCCACATGACGAGACCGACGATCAGGCAGAAGCCCGCGGTGACGCCCGCAGCCTCGGTCGGCGAGAACTTGCCGGCATAGATGCCCCAGATCACCAGCCCGATGGCGAAAAAACCCAGCCATGCACCGAGCCCGGCCCGCATGATCCTGACCGGGTCGATCTTGATCAAATGGCCCCAGCCGTTCTTGTTGGCGACGTACCAGCAGGTCGCCTGCATCGCCACCACCATCAGCAAGCCGGGCAGCAGCCCGCCGATGAACAGGTCGCTGATCGACAGATTCATCAGGAAGCCGTAAACGATGAAGATGATGCTGGGCGGGATAATGATGCCGACGGTGCCGCCCGCAGCCACCGTGGCGGCGGCGAAATACTTGTCATATCCGCCCTTGGTCATCTCGGGATACATGATCGAGCCGATGGTCGCCGTGGTCGCCGAATTGGAGCCGGAGATCGCCGCGAACAGCCCGCAGGCCCCAAGCGAAGCCATGGCGAGGCCGCCGCGCATCCAGCCGAGGATCGAGTAGGCGAAATCGGACAGTCGCCGTGCTATCCCCGCCGCGTTGATCAGATCGCCGGTCAGAATAAACAGCGGCAGCGCCAGCAGACCATAAAAGTTAAGCCCCTCGTAAAGGGTCACCCCGATATTGGCGAGGGTGAAGTCGATCACCAGGCTGACACCGACCACCCAGAAACCGATGACCAGGAAGATCGGCACGCCGAGGATGAACAGTATGGTGACGCCGACGCTGATAAGGGTAATGAGGAATCCGTCCATGATCCGCCCCTATTCGCCGAGCATTGAGGTCTGAATGGTAAAGGGTTCGCCACGGCGCCAGGTTTGCCAATCCGCCGACAGATTCTGCAATGCCCGAATGACCAGTAGAGTCCAGGCGACCGGGGTGGCGAGATAGAACCACCACTGCATCACATCGTCGGTACCCTGCACGATCGAAAAATTGTCGTATGAGAGCTGGACCTGATCCAGGGCGAACACCACCACGATCGCCGCGAAAACGATCCACAGGAAAGCATCGAGGCACAGGCAGGCGAACTGGGCATTGTAGGGCATTCGGACGCGGAATTCGTCAAACCGCAGGTGGGTCCGGATTCTCACGTTATAGGCGGCGCCCATCCAGGTTACCCAGAGGAACAGGTAAATCGGAATCGTCGTGCTCCAGGCAGCCTGCTGGTTAAACAGAAAACGGCGGATCACCTCGACGAAAATGATCCCGGCCATGGTCGCGTAGCAGATCAGGATAACGATCTTCTCGATATTGCGGTCGATCCATTTGAGAAGCGAAATCGCCATATCATTTTCCCCTGTTTCCGCGATCCCTGGCCCACGCGCCCTGCTGGCGCGCATCCACTATTGCACAAAATGAAATAAATGGGGGCGCGGACGGCGCCGCACCCCCAGTCGGGAGGAAATCAGGCGCCCTTCCACCAGCGGCGCGGTTCGACATTTTCCGCCAGCGTATCCTTCGGGATTTCACGGGCGATGTCGTAGATGTACTTGTAGGTGTCCATTCCACCCGACCAGCCATTGAGACGTTCCCTCCATTTTTCCCAATGCTCTGGTTGGAATTCGGGTGAGCACATCTCTTCAGCCTCGCGTTTGGCCGCATCGGAAAACATCGAGACGCGGGTGCCGTGCTTGGCGAAAATCGTGTTCGGGAGCTGGGGCTCGGAAAAACCGACGGTATTGACCAGCGCTGCTTCATTGGCTGCCTGGACGTGAACCTGGGTCAGATAGGACGACTCCATGACGGCATCCTGCAGTTCGCCACCCAGTTTATCGAACACCTTGGAGCTCATGGCCGTGTGCTCGGTGCCACAGAAGAACTCCATATTGAGGACCTGGGAGACCACCGGCGACATATTCGCATAGGCCACGGCGGAGGCCCAGGTCTCGGCGCCGTCGATGAGCCCTTGCTTGAGGCCGTCGAGGGTTTCAGCCCAGGCGATCGGGGTCGGGTTGAGCTTCATCAGGTCCATCGCGATGCGGCCGAGTTGGGTGCCGGTGACCCTGTTCTTGGTGCCCGCCAGCTGCGTGACGCTGGTGACCAGGGGCTTGTCCTTCCAGGCCAGGCCCAGCTGGATACCGCGCAGTTCCGCGTGGCTGAACAGGAACTCTACCCCGTGACGCTTGCGCATCGGTTCGCGTAGCACCTTCTGGCTGCCCGGGTGGTACAGGAAGTGATACTGCGCCGCGCGATTGGGGAACATGTAGGCGTAATCCAGCACGTTCAGATAGGGCGCGCCACCCGCCGAATTCTGGGTCGATGCGGCGTAAATATCCACGATGCCCTGCTGCGCCTTCTTTACGCAGTTAAGCTGGCCGCAGATCTGATTGTTGCCGATGAATTCGACCCGGATTTCGCCGTCGGTGCGTTCTTCCAGATCGTTCACGAACTGCAGGCAACCGGCGCGCCCGATCAGAAGATTGCGCTCGTTGAAGCCGGCCGCGCCGAACTTCAGCGTGAACTTCGCCTCCTTGCCAAGGCGTTTCGTGTAG
>JADFVY010000314.1 GCA_015222795.1 Pseudomonadota bacterium
CCAGCCGCCCGACAGCGCCTCGAAATGGCCGCGGCAGAACTCTACGTCGAGAGTTGGGTCAGATGTCACGGCGCCCCCTGTTCGGGCTGTTTTCAGCCAATTGTTTCCTGTTGTCCACGCATACGGTAATCTTGCCCTGCGACTTGTTGTATACCCCTAGGGTATGAGGGAAGGAAACGAGCCTTGCACAAGGTAGGAAAAACGCCGAATTCAGGGACGAAAACGGACACCGCTGGCTGGTACCGCAAGATCGGGGCGATCATCGACGCCCTGGAAGACGAGACTCTGCCGGAACGCCTGGTCCGTGCGCTTGGGCATCTGGCGCCCTTTGAAATAGCGGCTGTCTTCGTCTATCGCGGGCGGTCCAGGCCGCTTCCGATTTACGACAATTTTGCGAGCGCCGACGCCAGGAAGGGTATCGCCGCCTATGTCGAAAACACTTACGTTCTTAATCCATTGTACCAGGCGTATCAGAAGGGACTGGAGTCCGGTGTATATCGGATGCGCGATCTGGCGCCGGACGCATTTTTCGAAAGCGAATACCATAAGGCCTATCGCGTCCTGCCGAGCCACGGGGAGGAGATCGGGTATCTCACCGAGAACTGGCCGCAAGGTATGCAGGAACTGCTGCTGATGCTGGCGCTGGACGGCAATGCACTGGCCGAGATAACCCTGTCGCGGTCGCGTGACGGCCCCGGTTTCAGCGAGACCGAGATATCGCGACTGTCCGACGTGGTTCCGCTCGTCGGCGCCTTGTTCCGGCGTTACTGGGCCGAATTCGGCGATTCTCGGTCCAAGACGCCGCCACCGGACAGAAGGGTCGATGACGCCTTCGACGATTTTGGAAAATCCGTGCTGACGGATCGCGAGCGTGAGGTGGCGCGGATGATCCTGCGCGGCCACTCGTCGGAATCGATCGGTTCCAATCTGGGGATTTCACTGGGCACGGTTAAAACGCATCGCAAAAATGTCTATGCGAAACTCGCGATCTCGTCGCAGTCGGAACTGCTGTCGCTGTTCCTGAACTCGTTGCAGGGGTCAGGCTCTTAAGCCACGGTAATATTCCCGCAGGCCGACCCGATGCTTTGAGCCGGCGCCGAGCGTTTTCTGGAATCAGGGCTTGCCGACGCGTTCGACCTGTCCGGCGACCGCACCACATATTAATATTGGAAGGTCTGTTCATGAAAATCGTCATCACCGGCGGCGCCGGATTTATCGGACTGAACCTCGCGCGCGCCATTATCAGGCGTGGCACACTGACGGGGCCGTCCGGGCAACAGGAAGAGGTGGATAATATCCTGCTGTTCGATCAGGCCGTGCCCGATTGTCTGCCCGACGGGTTGGACGAGCGCGTGACCATGCGGGCTGGCGATATATCGGACCGTGACACCGTGTTCGGTCTTGTTGATCGCGATGATATTTCGGTGTTCCATCTGGCCTCGGTTGTTTCCGGCGGCGGCGAGAAGGATTTCGACCTGGCCATGCGGGTCAATCTGGATGGCGGGCGTCATGTTTTCGAGGCGGCGCGCGCCCGCAGGGGCTTACCCCGCGTATTGTTCGCCAGCTCGGTGGCGGTCTTCGGCGGTGACGCCATGCCCCATGTTGTCGGCGATAGTACCAAGCAGACGCCGCAAACCACCTACGGCATGACCAAATCCATCGGCGAGCTGATGATCAACGACTATACGCGCAAGGGTTTTTTCGACGGGCGCACGGTGCGGCTGCCGACTATTTTCGTTCGCCCCGGCAAACCGAACGCGGCGGCTTCCAGCTTCGCCAGCGGCGTAATCCGCGAACCGTTGAATGGTGAGGAATGCATCCTTCCGGTCAAGACGGATGTCCAGATGGCCCTGCTTGGCTACCGCAATGCCGTCGCGGGATTTGTCGGGCTGCATGAGGCCGACGGGGAAGCAATCGGTGACGACCGGGCCGTGAGCCTTCCTGGCAATACCTACAGCGTGGCGGAAATGATCGAGGGCGTAAAGCGCGTCGCAGCGGTTAACAACATAGAGTCTGGGCCGATCACCGTGCGCCCCGATCCGGCGATCGAGGTGATCGTCGCCGGCTGGGCCACCCATTGGGAAGCGTCGCGCGCCAAGGCCCTGGGCCTGCCCAACGACGAAAACATGGACCGGGTAATCCAGGACTATATCGACGATTTCATGCCGGCGCGGTGAGTTGCCCGGGGATTGAAGAGCCGGCACGAGGCCGGTGATTTTTACCTCAATTCTTGCGAATTGGCTTCCGCCATTCATCCAGTAAAACAATCAAGATCTTGAGCCCATCATTTAACCCAAACGCGCGCGGGGTGCTTTTGGACGTGTGGTTCAGATTGTCACCACATTTTCTAAATTTTCGTTGAGGATAAATTAATCAATATTAAAATAACAGGCCAAAAACCAACAAATAATTAATTATAGCAATGTAATAACTTTAGTATTGAAGGTGTTAACTGTTTCTTAAGCTTATGTAGTATTAGTAGTTTTTGACATATATCGTTCCGATTGCTCGCGGTCAACTTGCGATGGGGGCTGTTGTAAATGGAAGTTTAGATCGGTGGGTATTCCCGGGCGAACAGGGTGTCCGGGCTAAAAGAGGGAACCAGGGGTGGAATTCATTCGGGCGTTGTTTTCGACGCTAAAAATCTGTTTCAGGACACAATCGTCCCGCTGGATACTGGTGGGGCTGTACCTGTTGCTATCTGGCTTGGCGGTCGCTCCGGCCAACGCGGTAACGAACGCCGACGTTACCATCACCATGATCACCGCGCCGGTGCTGACGGTCGACAGTAACAACTGTGACGCAGGCACCGGTCCCCGCGCCGCCTATGTCGGGTTCGAGGTTACCAACACTACCGGCTCAGACCTGACGGACCTGACGATAACGCTTTCGGGCCTCGATACCGCCAACGGCTTCGATTTCGAGGGCGGACAGGCCGACGCATTATATTTGGGAACCTTGACGGCGGGTGGGAGCCGGGCAAGATATTTTTATATCACCTATCCCTGTACCGAGCCGCTGACTGATAACATCACGGTCACGCTGAGCGACAGCACGGGCTCAACCGCTTCGTCAAACTTCGATATCACCACCGAATCCCAGATCGGCGCGCCGGCGGGCGGCAATGTGGAACTGTCCGAGCTCGGCGCTGGCGCTGTTGTCGGCCAGCTAATCGAATTCGATGTCACCTACAGCTTCGGCGAGTTGAGCGCCGGCTCGGAGGTCATCCTGCAGCCCGCCGGCAACAACGATTTCGCCGCCGGTTGCCTGCAGCTCGAAAAAGCAGAGATCATCTCTTCCGGGGTGAATGACATTACGGTCGGAACACTTGACCGCCTCTATTTCGTTCCAACGGTCTCGACTACCGGATCGGGGAACTTGCTCTCTGTTCGATATTACTTTCGTTATCTGTGTGACGGGCTGTCGACGACAGCCGCCGCCTATGCTGCGGCCACCAGTGGCCAGCAAAACAAATACACCGGCAATTTCGCCGAACAGACCCCGATCTTCTTCCCGCCCGCGGTCAGCGCCTTCGAAGTCGCCAAGAGCGTGACACCCGATAACGTCGCCGGCTCCGTGGAATATACCATCACCATCACCAACGTCTCGGCCTTCGACTCGACGATCGACACCATCGTCGACACTTTACCGGTCGGCGTAACCTTCGACGGAATGGACGTAACCAGCGACGTTACCGACGCGAATTCCAGCACATTCCCGGTCGCGGACGATACGGGCGTACTCACCTGGACAAACATACCCACGGAGTCATGGATCGTGCCCGCCGGCATGTCGATCGATCTGGTTTACGACGCCACTGTCCAGGATGTTTCGGGCGCCTACATCAATGCTGTCAGTGTCACCTCCGGCGTCACGAATTCCGGCGTAGCGTCCGCCCAGGTCACGGTTGGCGACTATGCAACCATCGGCGCCGCCAAGCAGATGGCCTATACCGGCACGGTCAGCCCGTGGACGGTGATCATCGACTATGCGGTTGAAAACTTCGGCAATGTGGATTTGAGCAACGTCTCCATGCCGGACGATCTGGCGGCGGTTTTTGGTGTCAAGGGTACCGACTGGTCCCTGACATCAATCACCAAGCTGTCCGGACCAGCGGGTTTCTCGGCAAATGGCTCATTCGACGGGTCGGTGGATATCGAACTCATTGCCGCCAATTCCACCCTTATGCCTGGTGAGATCGGCCGTATTCGGGTGGTCCTGTCTCTTATCAACAAGAACGGAACGGGCCTCTATACTAATCAGGTCACCGTATCCGCGGACGCCACTGTTGAGGGGTTACCCGAGACTCCCAGTGACCTTTCCACGGACGGCACCGACCCGGACGCCGACGGCTTGGTCGGCGACGGCAGCTTCGACAACGATAACAATCCCAACGAAGGCACGGTCTCGCAGATCGCGGTCGAAACCGCGCTGGTCGGCGTCGCCAAGGAAATGACCAGGACCGGCGGACAAGGCCAGAAACACAACATACAGATCGACTATTACCTGGAGAACTACGGCGACGTCACCATCGCCGGAATCTCGCTGGATGACGACCTTTCCGCCGTGTTCGGTACTTTGGACGTAGCCTGGACCTTCACCAGCATCAGCCTGATCGCGGCGCCGACAACCGGTGATCTTGTCCAGAACGTGAACTTCGACGGCGATACGGATATCTCGCTGGTCGATGGCGCGCTGATTGACATGGACCCGGGCGATACCGCCCATATTCGTGTCTTGCTGACCATCGAAGTTGCGAGCCCCAGCGGCAACTACGAAAACAGTGTAACCGTGGCCGGCGCCAGCCCGGCCGGCATCGCCATTTCCGATGTCTCCATGCGCGGAACCAATCCGGATCCCAATGGCAACGGCGACCCCACCGA
>JADFVY010000315.1 GCA_015222795.1 Pseudomonadota bacterium
GGGCCGCTCCGAATGCTGGTAACCGATGTCACCAGCGCCGGCGCGATCCGCGGTTATGCCGAAGTTTCCGGTGACCTGCCACCCGCCGGCGAAATCGCCGCTGCGCCGGTAAGCAGTCTGGTCGGCAAGGGCTATCTGGCCTTCACCGTCGATCAGGGCGAACATACCGAACGCTACCAGGGCATCGTTGAGTTGATTGGCGACAGCCTGACCGAATGTATCGACCATTACTTCCGCCAGTCGGAACAGTTCGCGGCGGCGATCCAGGTCACGGCCGGGCAAAACGATGCCGGCCAGTGGCGCGCCGGCGCGATGATGCTACAGCGGCTACCCGACCAGGAGGCGATCGTCGCTCTCGAGGAGCGTGACGAGGCCTGGCGACGTTCCGTTATCCTGATGAGCAGCGTGACCGCCACCGAACTGCTTGACCCGGCGCTGGCCCCGACCGACTTGTTATTCCGGCTCTTTCACGAAGACGGCGTGCGGGTATTCGAACAACAACCGCTGGCCTTTGGCTGCCGCTGTTCGCGCGAACGGGCCGCCCGCATCCTGGCCTCGTTGCCGCGCCTGGAGGTCGAGGATCTTGTTGTTGACGGCAAGATTGCGGTGACTTGCCAGTTCTGCAGCACGAACCAGGATTTCGATGAGAGTGAGATCGCGGGTTTCTACGAGACTTGATAGAATGGGACATGGCGCGTTATGGTCGCACTCGAATTTTTATGGCATTTGCCAAGGAGGATTGAAAATGAATCGTATAGTTAAGTTTATTGTTTTTCCGGCCGTGGCCCTGGGTCTGGCCGCCTGTACGCCGCCGGGTAAGGTGAAGTATGACGACATCAGGTTTTCGAACGTGCCGCCGATCGAGTTGAATGTAGCGGAAATCATTATCAAAACACCTTACGAGGAACCGCTGAAGCTGCCCCATGTGGGAGAGCAGTTTCCGGTATCGCCAAGCCGCGCCGCCCGCAATTGGGCCGAGGACCGCCTGCGTGCCGTGGGCAGCAGTGGCACGGCAACCGTCACCATCGTCGAATCCAGCGCCGTCGAAAATGAATTGGCGCGCACCTCGGGGGTCACCGGCCTCCTGACCAAGGATCAGGCGCAGAGTTACGAGGTCATAATCGAAATGTCCATCGAGGCGGTGGAGCCGGTGGGGTCGCGCAAGGCCAGCGCGGAAGCGCGCGTCACGAAAAAAACGTCGGTCGCCGAGGATGCGTCGGTGAACGAGCGCGAGGGTATCTGGTACAAGCTGACCTACGACACCATGAACAATTTCGACGAGCACATGGAACGCCAGATCGGCAAATACCTGAAAGATTTCAAGAAGTGACCGGATACTGACAACCGGAGAAAAGGGCGGACCCGCGGGCCTGCCCTTTTTTTGTCTTCTGAAATTTAAGTTTCCACCAATTGGCGCCACCGGTCGGGCTGGCGAAATTAAGCGCCCGCCGTTAACCCGGTTTTAGGGGCCGTGAGCGTCATATGTTGCGGCGCGCCGCGTGACGGCCGTACCCGAATGAAAAGGCCCTGATGGAACAGGAAGCGCTACTGCCGGCCCCGTCGGAGGCCCGTATCGTCGAGATCGGCGAGGCGGGGCGTTCCATATCCTTCGCCCACGGTAATATCGCGATTGCCGGCGATGAGGGCGTAATCGAACGTATTCCGATTCTCGAAATTGCCGGCATGGTCGTCTGGTGTCCTGGTCTGTCCTGGTCGGGATCTGCGCTGGCGGCCCTTTCCGAACGTGGCGCCGGCATCGTCGTGTGCGAACCCAATTACCGGTCGCGGATGCTGTCCTGGCCGATGTCGGGACGCCGCTGGCCCGGCCGGATCCGTGCCCAGATGGAGATGGACGGTCCTTTCGCGCGGCATCTTCTGCGTGGTCTCGCCAAGGCGCGCGACGACCAACGCGACGCGGTGCTCGGGGCGATGGGCAGGGGCAATGCGTTGAAGGCGTTGCGCAAGGCGAGCAAGCCGACCATTGGTTCCAGCCAGATGAGCCGTGACAGGAAACAGGCCGATGTCGCAAAGCAGATCGATCGCCATTACTGGCCCTGGCTGGCCGGCCCTGGCTTTCGTCGCGACCTGTTGAAGGAAGACGGCAACGCGGTGATCAATTTCGCCCATACCATGCTGCGGGTCGAGGCGACCCGCGCGGTGCACAAGGCCGCACTGCATCCTTCCATCGGTCTTGGCTCCGGCCGCGGCAAGGGCGGATTGATCGACGATCTGATGCTACCCTATCGCCCGGTCGTCGATCTGGCGGCGGCGCTGTTGATCGCCACCGGCCAGCGCAAGCTGGACGAGGCGGCGCGGGCCATGATCGTCCGCCTGTTCACGGCCCCGATGCGCGGCCGGCGTGGCCTGATGCAGATCCGCATGGGGCTGGAGGAGTTGGCCCTGTCGCTGGCCAACTGTATCGAGAGCGGTAAGCCCATGCTGGAAATCCGCCTGCCCGCGATTAAGGACCCCAGCGCGATCTACGATCAGATGACGGATGTCAGAGGACAGGAATCAGAGCGAGACGATCAGGTGTCGGGTTGGGGATGACGGCCTGATGCCTGACATCTCGCATCTGATTCAGGCCCGCCAGAAGCTCGGCATTAACAGTACCAGGATGGTGAAGAGTTCCAGCCTTCCCAGCAGCATGCCGAAGGCCAGCATCCATTTCGCGGCGATCGGTATATCGGCAAAATTGCTGGCCGGACCGATCATGTCCCCCAAACCCGGTCCCACATTGGCGATCGCCGAAGCCGCGCCCGAGGCCGCGGTCAGGAAGTCCAGCCCGGTGAAACCCAGCCCGATCGCCAGCACCGCCCAGCACAGGATGAACAGGAAGAAGAAGGCCATCACCGAGGCCAGCACGTTCTCGCTGATCGGTTTCCGGTTGTAGTAGGGAATGAATACGCCGTTGGGCTGCAGCAGCCGGCGCAGCTGGATATTGGCCGCGGCGTAAAGTACCTGAAAGCGGAATACCTTCAGCCCGCAGGTCGTCGACCCGGCGCAGCCGCCGATGAACATCATGCAAAACAGCAACGCCACCGCGAAGCCGCCCCACAGGCCGAAATCGGTGGTGGCGTATCCGGTGCCGGTGATCACCGACACCACATTGAAGGAGGCGAGCCGGAGCGCAGATAAAGCCTCGACCCCGTTCTTCAGATGAAGGTAGAGCGTCATCACCGCCACCGCGATGACAACGATAGCCAGGAACAGTCTGACCTGTTCGTCGCGCCACAGGCTGCCCGGAGCGCCGCGGATCGCGCGCAGATACAGAACGAAGGGCAGGCTGCCGAGCAGCATGAAGGTCACTGCTATGGTATCGATCCAGGCGCTGCCGAAGAAGCCGAACGAGGTGTCATGAGTCGAAAAGCCGCCGGTGGCGATGGTCGTCATGGCGTGTGCGACGGCGTCGAAGCCGCCCATGCCCGCGGTCCAGTAGAGGGTGGCGCAGAGAAGGGTCAGGCCGAGATAGATCACCCCGGTCCAGCCGGCAATCTGTGCGGTGCGCGGCATCGCCTTTTCCGACTTGTCGCTGCTTTCCATGCGGAACAACTGCATGCCACCGACCTGCAGCAGCGGTAGTACGGTGATCGCCATGGCGATGATGCCGATACCGCCCAGCCATTGCAGCAGCGCCCGCCACAACAATATGCCCGGCGCCGCCTGGTCCAGCCCGACGATGACCGTGGAGCCCGTGGTGGTGACCCCCGACATGGCCTCGAAGAAGGCGTCGGGGTAATGCATGTTCAGGGCCGAAAAGGCGAAGGGCAGCGCCCCGAAAGTGGGGATCACCAGCCAGCAAAGTGCGGTCAGCACGAAGGCCTGGCGCAGATTGATGCGCCGCGTCGCCGAACGTGTAGAGAGGATCAGCGCAACCCCGATAAACAGCGTCAGCGCCGCCGCCGAGGCGAACACCCGCCAGTCCGGATGGTCCACCACCAGGTCCGCCAACGCCGGCAAGGTCATTGCCAGCGCCAGCGTCGACAACAGGATGCCGACAATGAAGAGAATGGGCCGGAAGTCGATCAAGAATACGCACCCTTACCCGTTGTTGTCCGTTGCGGCGGGAGAGTCGGCGATTTGATGGTGAATGTCCAGCCCCCGGCGCGCGGATGCCGGATACCGGATGCGGTGAGTTCCGACCCGAAAACCGTAAAACGACCCCATGCAAAGACGTTTTCTGCGGTTTTTTGGGGGTCCATGAGCGGGAAAGCGAACCAAAATCCGGTTAAACGGGGTAGAGATAATAAGTATACTTATTTAATTATGCAGACTGTCGCATTAGCCTCACCCCGGCAGGCCCGCCTTGCGCGGGCCGTCGAGGTAGGGGGCGCCGCCGCCCGGCGGGCCTTATCGTGTTTGTAGCCGTGACGGCGCACATTGTCGTCGGCGCGAGATTAACGCCCACGGCGGCCAGTGCTGTTTGAAAAGGAAAACGCTATTGCCGCTAATCAGGGAGGTCCCGCCCCTCAGCCGCTACCGCCGCCCTTGATCATCGCCAAAAACTCCCGCCGCGTCGTCGCGCTGTTTCTGAATGCGCCCAGCATTCGGCTGGTTACCATGTTTACGCCCTCGCGGCGGACGCCCCGCGTTGTCATGCAGTGGTGGGCGGCGTCTACGACCACGGCCACGCCGAACGGGTCCAACACTTCCTGGATGGTGTCGGCGATTTCGGCGGTCATTTTTTCCTGGATCTGCAGCCGCTTGGAGAAGGCCTCGACGATGCGGGCCAGCTTGCTGATTCCTACCACGCGGTTGCGCGGCAGATAAGCGACATGGGCGCGGCCGATGATGGGCAGCATGTGATGCTCGCAATGGCTTTCGAAGCCGATGTCGCGCAGCACCACCATCTCGTCATAGCCGGCGATCTCCTCGAAGGTGCGGGCCAGGATTTCCTTCGGCTCCTGCTCGTAGCCGGCGCCGAACTCGCGCCAGGCGCGGGTCACGCGGGACGGCGTATCCAGCAGCCCCTCGCGCGCCGGATCGTCGCCAACCCAGCGGATCAGCGTGCGAACGGCGGCTTCGGCCTCCTCTTGGGAGGGGCGGGCTTGAGGCGGGGTGGTTGCGGGCTTGGACGGCATGATGCGGGTCTCTTCAGTTTCGGGAATCAGGTATCAGGAATCAGGAATCAGGTATCAGGTATCAAGGATATTCTTTCCGATCCCCGATCCCTGACATCCGTCATCTGATTCTCAGTTCATCCTTGCGGCTTCATGCGGGCTGTCGAGGGAGAAGGCCGGGACGGTTACGTCGAACATGGCGCCGTCGGGGTCTTCCATTTCATAGGCGCCCATCATCACGCCCGACGGCGTGGTCAGTGGTGTGCCGCTGGTATATTCGAAGGCCTCGCCTGGCTTCAGCACCGGTTGTTCGCCGACGACGCCGGGGCCGCGCACTTCCTGGACGATGCCTTTCGCGTCGGTGATGCGCCAGTAGCGGTTCACCAGTTGAACCGTCCGTTCGCTCAGATTTTCAATGGTTACGTGATAGGCCCAGACATAGTGGTTCTCAATCGGCTCCGACTGTTCCTCCAGGAACATCGGGCGGACGGTAACCTTGATGCCGTCGGTGGTGGCTTCGTACATATTCAGAGTCCGGATTTCAGGGATCAGGTATCAGGTATCAGGTGCGATGAAGCTTTATGCCGATACCTGATCCCTGTCCTCTGATCTAGAAGTGATAGCTCGGTGGACAAGGGGTATCCTCGCCGGCGCGCGGGTCGATCCGGCGGCCGGCGCGCGGATGGAAAGGCAAATCATGCTCGCGCATGAAAGCGCGGACCTCCTGGGGTGACCAGTCGATCAGCGGATCGACACGCACCAGGTTGCCCTCCATATCGACACGCAGCGCCGTCTGCGGCGAGGGCAGGTGATAGACCGCGCTGATCCAGCAATCGTAATGCACCATGATGTCGTTGAGATGGACCAGCTCATGCACCCGGCCAAGGCCGCTTTTGTATTCCGCCCACATGCGTTCGTAATGGTCCGAGGCGTCGGGCAGCATGCCGGACTTTCCGCCCTCGGTCTGCGTTACATGGGTCAATCCCAATAGCTTGACGATCTCGGCGCGGTGCGCCTCGCTTTCCTCGAACAGCTCACCCGGGCGGCAGAACATGACCGGTGTGTCCGGGTCGATATCGGCGATCATTTTCAGCGCCACGATGCTGGGCGCCCTTAAAGAGGCCGTCACAATCGTCATGCCGGGGAATCGGTCCTTGATCAGGTACCGTAGCAACCCCTCGGTCGAGAGGTCCTCGCAGGCCTCGCGAATTTCGTTGAATTCGGTCATCGGGTGTTCTCCCCGGATCCTGTTTTTCATGACGACTGGAAATGACTCCATCATTCCTGCCCGCCCATGTCAACGATGCGCGTGGGGTTTTATGTCAAAAAAATTGCCCGGCGGGGCGACGGTGTGTTTTGAGAGGCTTCCCCAGTCTCTCCACCGTCACGCCCTCCGCCGGGCAAGGGAGGAAACAAGTTGGACAAAAACGCGACTCGCGGCTCCATCCAGGGGCCAATTACCCATGAAGCGGCGGCGTTGTCTGTGAGTTTCATCACATTGGGGGATTATTTAACGGCCGACACCAGTTCGTTTGCCATGGTTTCGGCGTTTTCCGGCGCCAGCGATTCGTAATGTCGGCCGGTGAGGTCGAACAGGGCCCGCGACGTGGCCTGCGTGAAGACGACCGTTCCATCCGATTCGATCGACTGCAGCCCGTCCCAGGGCAGCGAGGAAAGATTGTTGGCGATGGCGTCATCCTTGGCCCAGCAGGCGGGCAGATCCAGCGACACGCGGCCGGCTTCGACCCGCACCGGATAGCCGCCGGGAAGCCCGTTCGGAGCCGGTACGTGCATACGCATAAGTCCGTGGCCCGCCAACGCCGGCAGCAGTTTAAGGGCGGAAGAGGCGGTCAGCAGGTTGAAGTCCAGTTCGTAGGGGATGGGCATGGGTTCAAATATCGCCCGCGCGGCGATGTCCGAGACGTCGCGGCCGTCCAGTTCCGCGCGCAGCATGAAGGGCGGCCCCTTGGCGGCAGGTGTCCCGGTCTCGCGGTAGACGAAATATTCCAGCGCGTGCTGGGCCACCAGATGCACATTCACGGTTGCCGGGTCGCAGCCGGTATCCTTGGCCACGATGAAACGGATTTTCGGGATCACCTCGTCGACATTCCCGACGCCACAGACCGGCCCGGGCCCGGACCGGTGCAGGATAGTATTGACCACATCCGGGTAGGACGCGCCGACCCATGGGGCCTTCAGCCCCGATTCGGCCCAGGCGCGGCGGACCGCCAGCATCGGCGCCAGATGGCAGGCAATCCAGCCGGCGAATGGCACGGCGCGCGCGGCCTCGGCGCGCGGTCCGGTCAACCTGTCGATCCGCCACCAGGGCAGCATGCTGGGTGCGGCGAGGGCGACATCGGGCGCGGTCTCGCGAAGAATAGCGGACGCCGACGCGTCGTTCACGTCGAGTTTGACGAAGCTTATTGCTGGATAATGTCCCTCGACCGCGGCGCCAATTCTTGCCTGGTTGGTTTTGCGCAAGCCGCGGGCCGGATCGCGCCCGGCCACGAGGATTTCGGTGAATGCGCCCGAGCGCGCCACCGCCTCCAGAATATGGCCGTTCAATTGCCCCAGAGAAATAAGGAGAAACCGGCTCATGTTATACCAAGGCTCGCTGATAAAGACCCATTCGATGGGGCTTCGCGGCCCTCCGGGTGCGTTGCGGCCCTTGACCGATGCGGAAGCATCGCTCCGCGGATCGCGCCTGCCCGGCGGGCCGCGAAGCCCCATCGAATGGGTCTTTATCAGCGAGCCTTGGTATTAGATGACTTTTCATAGTGCGCAGCATCGCGCGAAAAAATAGCGGCGGCAAGGCCATTGGCCCCCCGCCGCTATCCGATGGCCGTCTTCCCCACAGCGTGATGCGCTAACGCTGAATGTTGTAACGGTCCATCAATTTGTACATCGTCACGCGCGAAACCCCGAGATCCTTCGACGCGCGCGTGACGTTGAAGTGATATTTTTCCAGCGCCGCCCGGACCGCGGCCTCTTCCGCCCTGGCGCGCGCATCGGAAAGCCGCGCCCTGGAATTGTCCGGCGCCGCCGCCATCGGGGCGGCCAGCGGCGCTGTTCCATTCACGGAACTGCTTGGCCCACAGTGGGCCGGCGGCCCGTTCAGGTCGAAATCGTCGATTTCCAACGGGCGATCGCCAGCCATGATGACCGCGCGGCGCATTTTGCTGATCAACTCGCGCACATTGCCCGGCCAGGAATAATGCCGCAGCGCCGCCAGGCAACTTCCGACAAGCATGGGAGGCGAGTCCAGATTGAACTCGCGCGCCGCCTGGTTCAGGAAGAACTTGATCATCAGTTCGATATCGCCGTCGCGTTCGCGTAGCGGCGGCAAATGAACGCGCAACACATCGAGGCGGAAGAATAGATCCTGGCGGAACCGTCCCTCGGTGACGGCCTGTTCAAGCTGAACATTGGTGGCCGCGATGATGCGTGTGTGGATATGGTGCTGCGCGTTGCTGCCGACGCGTTCAATGGTTTTATCCTGCAAGAACCGCAGCAGGTTGGCCTGCAGTTCCATCGGCAGATCGCCCATCTCGTCCAGAAACAGGGTGCCATTGTTGGCTTCCTCGATCCGCCCGATGCGGCGCGACAGCGCGCCCGTGAAGGCGCCCTTTTCGTGACCAAACAGTTCGGACGCAATCAGCGAGGCCGGCAGGCCGCCGCAATTGACTGCCACGAAGGGGCCGCGCGAATACTGGGATCGTTCATGGATCGCGCGCGCAGCCAGTTCCTTGCCGGTGCCGCTCTCGCCGGTCACCAGAATCGGCGCGTCGGTCGATGCAAATCGCCGAATCGCATGGAAAACAACCTGCATTGCCTGGCAACTGCCGACCATATAAGGTTCGTCGGCCTGATCGCCCGCCATCGCCAGCGTGCTTTTTACCTCGGGACCATCGGTCCGCTCGACCGGCTTGAGCGCGGCCAACTCGGCCGCAAGCTGGGGGTGTTCCAGGCAGGCGCGCATCAGGATATCGGCCAGCGCCGATGCGCCTTGCGACACCAGAATATCCCGTGAAACCGATGTGGATTTTGCTCCGTCACCCGTTGCGGAGCTGATGTTCCGAACCAGATCGTCGTCAGTAACCCGGTCCGGAATGACTACGGGTCTCCCCACCCCTGTCATAATATATCCTTCAATGGTTGGTCAAAATTGCCTGATCGGATCCAGCCCCTACGTGCAATTTAGCTATTGATTTTTGCGTTATAATTTCTTAACCAATATGTAAAGGTTATTTTACAGTTGTTCGGGCAATCCTGCAACCAAAAAAGGTCAGGCGGTTTTTGGCGCCGTGAGTGGCCAAGTGGAAGAAACAGCGGCGCGCGGCGGTATAAAAATACAAATTGAAATAAATTGTATTCGATTATTTCGTAACGATGTCTGGCGGCTGCCGTCGCCGGACGCCGTTAATGTAGTGGCGGATAACGTTGTATCGGCTGGAAACCAAGGGGTTGGAGCATTGATGTACGGACGAGGGACGGTTGTTTGTGCGCGAATAGACGCAATAAACAAGCTTAACCGAATTTTAAGGCAGAAATAGTATTCCATGAACAGGCGTAATTACGGCGTTGATTCCTCTTCTTTCGCCAAAGATTTAGCGCAAATTTTATCTTTAAATATTCATGGATTCGTGATGCTTATATCTGACCTTCCCGGGAAATTAACTCTTCGAGTTGCCGTTGCTGCTGGGGCCTTGCTTGCCCTTGGCGCATGTGCTTCGAGCGGACCCGCCAGCCTCGAACAGGCCGAGTTGGACCGGGAAACCACCTTTCAGCACCAACTGGTTCTGGAAGAAAAAGTCGCAACGCAACGCCGAATTGAAGAAGTCTCTTTCCGCTTGATGACCGCCGCCGCCGATTTCTGTGTAGATCGGAGAGGCGCTGCATACGGATTTACGGTCGCCGACCGCTATAGCTTCGGCGCCGGAATGGTTGACGTGGCGACGGCGGCCTTTGGGCTGGATAATTCGGCCAAGGTGCTTTCGGTGACCAGGGGGTCGCCGGCATTCGAAGCCGGACTGATTGAAGGTGATGTTATCACGCGGGTAAACGGCAAGCCCATCAAGCCGGGCAAAAATTCCGCGAACAGGGTGTCGGATATGGTCGCGAAAGCGGGCTACAACGGCCTGAACCTGAATATCGGTGGCGCCAATCCGCGCCGGGTGCGTATTGATCCGGCCGCTGCATGTAACTATTCGATCGAGATTTTGAACAGCGATAAGGTCAACGCCTATGCCGATGGCGACATGCTTCGCGTTACCAAGGGCATGATGTGGTTCGCAAAGGATGACGCCGAACTTGCGATGGTGCTGTCGCATGAACTCGCCCATAACCTCATGGGGCATGCCGGGACGTTCGCAAGCATGTTCTATAACAAGAAGAGCCGTGAGGCGGATGCCGATTATGTAGGCCTCTATATAATGGCGCGTGGCGGTTTCGAAATTGAGAAAGCGTCGAAGTTCTGGCGGCGGCTTGCCGCGGCGTTTCCCAGGATGATCGAATCCTCGTCCAGCCATCCTCTGATGCCGGCCCGCTTTCTCGCGATCCGCAAGACCACCGAGGAGATCCGCGCCAAAGAGGCGAAAGGCCTGCCCCTGGTGCCGCGGCGGGTCGATAATCTTGCCGCGATCGGCTCGTCAGCGCCGAGGCAGCCGGAATCCTGATGCCGCTAAAGATGCTCTGATTTCTTAAAATGTAGAGCAATACTCGAAAACGCCTGAAGGGCCGGATTTTTCCGGCCCTTTTTGTTTTCCGACGCCAGCTTACGCGTTGCCGAAACTGTAAAGTGTAAGTTAATAAACTGTAAATGAAACATTACGATATGTGGCGCGCCGGGGCCTCTCTCCCGCGGCGTTAACCAATAAAACGGTTTAAAATCAATCGATTAAAAATATGCTAAAATTTGGCATAAATACTGCGTTGAAATAGGGTGACTGTAGCGGTTTTCGTGGGTCGTTTTCGCTAAACGCGTCCTCGAGGGTGAAACGGCCGTGAACAGGTTTTTCATTTTGTGGAGGGAGGTCCGCAATGTTAGCTAGAATTTTATCCCTTTTCGCAGTGCTTCTGTATGTGGCTGGCTGTTCGCTCGGCGTGCCTATTATCGATGACCTGCCGGCGCAAGCCAACGGCAACGCCGAAGGCCATGATCCGGGTCCGCAAGGCGACGATGACGACGACGATGATGATGACGACGATGACGACGATGACGACGATGACGACGATGACGACGATGACGA
>JADFVY010000316.1 GCA_015222795.1 Pseudomonadota bacterium
GTTATAGGTGAGATACTGCACTTATTTGGTACGCGACTTTGGTTGGCCGATATTGGTGTGTCGGGCAAGTCCCGCGCCGAGGTGTTATCTGAGGCGAAGCAATACGTGGATGATATATATCTGCAAGATCGTATAGAGCCACTATCTGGGACCGCCTATCGTGGCGATTTTTTCGACAGCTACGGTGGCCTTGGTTTTTACGAGAAAGACACTGATGAGTTTCAGGAGGCATCTAAGTATCTGACGGAAAAAAGGAAAAAAACGAAAGAAGACAGATATCCGGTTCAAGCTTCCGAACTTCTCAAAGAGATGAAATCCGACCCAGAGCTTTATTTCAGGCGGCTCAACGTGACGAACAGCAATGAAAATATATATTGTGACATTCCGGTTCTTGCATCGACTGATCCCGAAACGTTCGTGACAACCCTATTAGGATTGCATCCCAAGGATCAATATATCGTTTTGAAGGCCTTCAGGTCACGATATGATCACAGCCGCTTTGATCGTGAACTCGCGACGGAGAAGCCTTGGCTGGAGACAGTACGCGATAAAATATTGGAGGCGGCTGAGGCGATGCCGCCTATCGGCAAGTATCGACTCATCCAAAATGTAAAGTGGAACATTGCGCCAGCGCTTGGAGAGGAACAGCAGTGAGTCTTGTCGTGGTGTGTACTGGATTGCCTTGTATGAGCCACAGGAGCTGCGCCGAATAATACCGTAGCGCGCCCACAGCGAGCCATTGTCACCGGGCCTTGCCATAAGCGATACTGCGTATCCAAAGGCCCGAAGGAAGAACGCATGCCCAGCCACGACCCCCTCCTACAGCCCTACCGGCTAAAACATCTCGACCTGCGCAACCGCATCATGTCGAGCGCACATGAGCCCGCCTATTCCGTCGATGGCATGCCGATCGACCGTTACCGCCTCTATCATGTGGAGAAGGCCAGAGGCGGGATTGCGCTGTCCATCGACAAGGCCCGCCGCGAGCTGGGCTACGACCCGCAACATTCATGGCGCGACTATCACTGACGAGGTCGGCTCGGCATGATCCCGTGACGGGGGCAGCGCGTGACGGGGGCTGGCGGGGTTGTTCCCGCGTTTTGGACTCCGCCACCCCGACATCGCCGATTGCAACGATGACGGCGGGTTCGAGTAACGGCGTCGCCTCGGCGCCATGAACGCGTTCCCCTGCTGCCCTCTCAAACCGGGCTTGGGCGGCCTCGCTTCAGTGGCGGCTGGCCGCGTTTCAGTTCGAAGGCGGCGCGGATGGCGACGGCGGCGATGACCGTGACGCCGCCCGCCAGGGTCCAGCCGGTCGGGGTCTCGCCGATGAAAAGCCACACCCAGAGCGGGCCCAGCGCGAATTCCAGCAGCATGAAAAGCGTCACCTCGGCCGCCACGAGATGGCGCGAGGCGACGATGAACAGCCAGTTGGCGATGCCCGACAGCACCCCGCCCCACAGGATGCAGAGCAGCAAATCATGCAGCGATATCCCCAGATCGTCCCACCGGGCGATCAGGGAGACCGCCGCGATAAACGCTCCCGACACCAGCAATGTCGGCAGCATGTCGATGCCCCGGTAGCGCCTTACGATGACGGCGAAGCCCGAGAAACCGCAGGCCGTGACCAGCGCCATCGCGTTCCCATAGGCCGATCCGGCGCCGACGCCCTCGGCCATCATCACGAATATGCCCGCGGCCGCACCGACCATGGTGACCAGGGTCGCGCGCCGCAGCCGTTCCCCCAGCACGAGCCACGCCAGGGCGGCGGTGATGAAGGGGATCGCGCTCAGGGTGAAAAGGGTATTGGCGACGGTGGTATGGGTCAGGGACTGCAGGAAACAAATACCCGCGGCGCCCAGCAGGAAACCACCCAGCAAACCCGCCCGCCCGATCTTCCGCACATGGGCGATCGTGTTTCCGCGGTGCTGGAATATCAGGATCGTCATGATCGCGGTTACCAGAGCCAGCGAACGGTAGAAATTGATCTGCAAGGCGTCGGCGTCCTCCATGGCGCGGATGACCAGCCCGCCGAAGCTGATCACCACCGAGCTTACCGCCACCAGCCCCATGGCGAACCCGCGCCGGGACACCGGGGCGGGTGTGGTGGGCGGGGCGAGTGTGGTGGGCGGGTCGGGGTTGATCGCCGGGGCGGCGCTGTCAGGCTCGTTCATGGGGACGGGTAACTTTCAAGTGGGGGACCATATCCCCCATACACCGAAGGGGGCCATATGTCACTGGCGGAGGTATTACCCGCCTGCTTCTCAAGGCCGCATCGACAGCCACGGCCGTTTGCATCAGTATCCGGATCAGGCTCAAAATTACAGGTGGATTATGGCGGACATCAAAATTGGAATTCTGACGGCGTCGGATCGGGCCAGCGCCGGCATCTACGAGGACATCTCCGGCCCGGCCATCGCCGATACGCTGGGCGAATATCTGAGTTGCGAATGGGAAGCCGTTTACCGGGTCATCCCGGACGACCGGCCGGTGGTGGAAAAGAACCTGGTCGAACTGGCCGACGAGGAAGGCTGCTGCCTGATCGTCACCACCGGCGGCACCGGGCCGGCGCCGCGCGATCTGGTGCCCGAGGCAACGGAGGCCGTCTGCAACAAGATGATGCCGGGCTTCGGCGAATTGATGCGCCAGGTGAGCCTGCAATATGTGCCGACCGCCATCCTGTCGCGCCAGACCGCGGGCATCCGCGGCAAGTGCCTGATCGTCAACCTGCCCGGCAAGCCAAAATCGATCCGCGAATGCCTGGACGCGGTATTCCCCGCCGTCCCCTACTGCATCGACCTGATCGAGGGGCCCTATCTGGAAGTGAACGAGGCGGTCATCAAGGCCTTCCGCCCGAAGGGCGCCTCAGCGGGCGGAAGCATTATCCGATAGCGCCATGCGCCTCGGCAAGGATTAAAGAATAAGGGGATATGGGGATGAAGGGAGATGGAGGGGGAGAGAATTCGATGTCGAGACTGCTCCCCTCCATCTCCCCTTCTTATCCCCATATCCCCTTTCACTATTGCCCTTGCGGTCGGCAGGGCCTGGCCGCGCAAAGTATCGAACCGCCGCAAACGCGTTAAGCAGCGTATTTCTGTTTGGCCTCGCGGCGCCGGGCGTGAAGGATGGGTTCAGTATAGCCGCTGGGTTGCTCGCGGGCCTTGAACACCAGGTCGCGGGCCGCCAGGAAGCCAATGCTGGACTCGAAATCGGGGGCCATGTTGCGGTAGACCGGATCGCCCGCGTTCTGGCGGTCGACCACGGCGGCCATGCGTTGCATGGTCTCGGTGACCAGTTCTTGCGTGCAGATGCCGTGATGCAGCCAGTTGGCGATATGCATGCTGGAGATGCGCAGCGTGGCGCGGTCCTCCATCAGCCCGACATCGTTGATATCGGGCACCTTGGAGCAACCGATACCCTGCTCGACCCAGCGGACGACGTAGCCGAGAATGCCCTGGAGATTGTTGTCCAGTTCCTGCTGGATTTCCTCGGGCGCGAGGTTGCGGCCGGCGAGCAGCGGAATTCCCAGAATATCGTCCACGCTGGCCCGCTTGCGCGAGGCCAACAGCTTCTGGCGCTCGGCTACATTGACCCGGTGGTAATGGATCGCGTGCAGCGTTGCCGCGGTCGGCGACGGCACCCAGGCCGTATTGGCGCCGGCCATGGGATGCGCGCCCTTGGTTTCCATCATTTCTCGCATCTCGTCGGGCTTGGCCCACATGCCCTTGCCGATCTGGGCGCGGCCCGGCAGGCCGCATTCCAGGCCGATATCGACATTCCAGTTCTCATAGGCCGCGATCCAGGGCTGCGCCTTGATCTCGTCCTTGGGCAGGAACGGCCCGGCTTCCATGCTGGTATAGATCTCGTCGCCGGTACGATCCAGGAAACCGGTATTGATGAAGGCCACGCGGTCCCGCGCGGCGCGTATGCATTCCTTGAGGTTCACCGTGGTGCGGCGCTCCTCGTCCATGATGCCGACTTTCATGGTATTGCGCGCGAGGCCCAGCGCGTCTTCGACGCGGGCGAACAGCTCGCAGGTGAAGGCGACTTCCTCCGGCCCGTGCATCTTGGGTTTGACGACGTACATGCTGCCGGTGCGGCTGTTGCGCAGTTTGCCGAGTCCCTTGATATCGTGGATCGCGATCAGCGCCGTGACCATGGCGTCGAGGAAGCTTTCGGGGACTTCCATGCCGTTCCTGTCGAGCACCGCATCGCTGGTCATCAGCTGCGCCGCGTTGCGGATCAGCAGCAGGCTGCGTCCGTGCAAGGTAAGCGTGGAGCCGTCCGGCGCGGTAAATTCGCGATCCGGGCTCAGGCGGCGAACCTGTGTCTTGCCCGCCTTGATCAGGTTCGCCTCCAGGTCGCCCTTCATCAGGCCCAGCCAGTTGGAATAGACCAGGATTTTGTCGTCGGCGTCCACGGCGGCCACCGAATCTTCGCAGTCCTGGATGGTAGTGATCGCGGATTCGACGATAACGTCCTTCATCCCCGCCTGGTGATCCTTGCCGACAGGGTCGGTGCGGTCGAACTGTAATTCCATATGCAGGCCGTTGTTGCGCAACAGGACGGAAACAGGGTTCGCCGGACTGCCATTATAGCCGGCGAACTGGCCCTGGTCGGCGAGGCCAACCGTGCGGCCGTCTTCCAAAGCGGCATGGAGTTTGCCGTCCACCAGGCGATAGGCGGTGGCTTGGGCATGGCTGCCGGCCGCTAGCGGCGCCGCCTCGTCGAGGACTCCCGCGGCATACTCGAACACCTGCGCCCCGCGCTTGGGATTGTATGAATTGCCCTTCTCGCAGCCGTCGGCTTCCGGCAGCACATCGGTGCCGTAAAGCGCATCGAAGAGGCTGCCCCAGCGGGCATTCGACGCGTTCAGCGCATAGCGTGCATTGTTCACCGGGACGACGAGCTGCGGCCCCGCGATGGTGGCGATCTCGGCGTCGACATTCTCCGTCGTGATGGTGAAATCGCCGCCCTCGGGCAGAAGATACCCGATTTCCTGAAGGAAGGCCTTGTAGGCGGCCGCGTCATGGGGCTGTCCCTTGCGCGCCCGGTGCCAGTCGTCGATCTTCGCCTGAAGTTCGTCGCGCTGGCGCAGCAGCGCCGTGTTTTTCGGTCCCAGATCGGACAGGATTGCCTCAAAGGCCGCCCAGAAGGCATCCGGATCCACACCCGTGCCCGGCGCTGCCCGGTCGGCAATGAATTTTTCCAGTCCAGCGGCAACCAGCAGGCCACCCTTCTTCATCCGCTCGGTCATATTTCCGCGTCTCTTCGTTTGATTTTCACTATCCCACGCCCGGCCACCACCAGGGCCGAACGGGGCGGCAATATGCCGTATGCCCACGGCAGGGTCCACCGGTTTTTGGCTGTCAATCGCCTTTTTGAACCGGATTTCGGGCCAATATCCCGAAATTTCAACCATACCCGCTCGGGTGGTGCGCCGCCTACAGCGGCATATGGGGCGATGTGGCGCCGACTCAAGGTTTGAATCAAGGCGTAAATCCACCCACGGCAACCGGGCCGAAGCCCATCGTTTTTCGTATTAGATAGTATTTTAATGAAAACATATGTCTTACATACATTGACATTTGATTACGTAATTCCCATATGCAATTTATTAACGCATTTGCGCGATGTTTCTAACGCCTAGGGAGAATATGGATGAAGGCCGATGCCTGACAAGATGACGCCGCTGAGCGTGCGGATGAGCGCCGACGACATGGCCATGCTGTCGGCCCTGAAAATCCCCGACGCGGTAACGCCGAGCGAGAAAATTCGCCGCCTGGTGCGCACCGCCCACCGCCAGCAGCAGGGGCGCGGCGATTACGCCGAGGCGCTGAAGGTAGAGGAAGAACGGATCGCGCCGCTGCTCCACCAGATTCGCTCGCTGGAAGCCAGCCACCGGGTCCATTCGGAACTGCTGGTTCATCTGCTGGGCTGGCTGCCGGACATGACGGCGACGGCAATGTCATCGCTGGCCGTATTCGAGAAGAAGGACGGGGTCGAGAAGGTCACGGAAAACCTGGCGAAAACGGAAGCGGCGATGGCGGAGCGGATTTTTGGATTGATGCTGACCGTGCTGCAATTCAGCCTCACCCCGAAGACCCATTGTTACCGGGAGGAGGCGATTAGCGCGCGGCTTCCCGAAATCCTGGAGATTGCCGGGCTGCTGGAAGCAAAACCGGCGAAAAAGACACCGAAGAGAACAACCAAATCTAGAGGCAAAGGAGAAAAATCATGAGTGAATCATTAGCTTCCCGCGTCAAGCGGCTGGTATCTGGCAGCGCCAATATGATCGTTACGGCGGTCGAAAGCCTGGCGCCTGAAATGGTGATGGAAGAGGCGGTCCGCGAGGTCGACAGTGCGATCGACGATGTGCGTACCGAGTTGGGTCAGGTGATGACCCGGCAATACCATGCGACGCGACGCCTGGCGGGCGAGAACAAGAAACATGAGGAACTGTCGGTGAGCATCAAGGTGGCGCTCAACGAGGGCCGCGACGATCTGGCCGAGGCCGGGGTCGAGAGGCTGCTGGATATCGAGGCACAGATTCCGGTGCTGGAATCGGCGATTGGCGAAACCCGCGAGGCCCAGATCGAGCTGGAAGGCTATGTCGCGGCGCTACGGGGCCGCAAGGCCGAGATGAAGGAAGAGCTGCGCGAATTCCGCGCCTCCCAAAAGGAAACGGCCGCCAGCGGCGGTGGCGACGGCAGCGGCCCGCAAGGGTCGGACACCGAACGCCGGGTCGAGAAAGCGTCGGAAGCCTTCGATCGCGCCATGGAAATCGGCGGCGGCATCGGCGGCGGCGACGCACCGGACCGCAAGTCGGCGACGGTGAACGCCGAATTGGAATCGCTGGCCCGCAAGAACCGGGTCAACGAGCGCCTGGCCCGATTCAAGGATCAGGGTTAGGACCGCTTACGGACTGAATGGGGGGAACGGCAATGATTGAATTCATTCTAACGGAGGCCAACCGCCCCTTCGCGATCGCCATCGCCGCGATGTTGATGCTCGGTTTCCTGGAACTGCTGCTGGCGATGGGCGGTTTCGGGATGATGGGCTTCCTCGACAATCTGGTTCCCGACGACTGGGATCTGGACGCCGATATGGATGTCGATGCGGGCGTCGATCTGGATCTGGATGCGGACCTGGATATTGACGCGGACCTCGACGCCGACGCCGATGTTGGCGGCGGCGCGGGGGCCTTCCTCCACATGGTGCTGGGATTTTTCGGCATCGGGCGGGTGCCGCTGCTGGTTGTCATCGTCTCATTTCTGACCAGTTTCGGTTTGTCCGGCTACGCGACCCAATTGGTCGTTTATGGGATTAGCGGATATTACCTGCCTGCCCTGCTAGCCATCATCCCGGCCTTCTTCGGCGGTTCGTTCGTGACCCGCTACCTGGCGATCGGTCTGGGCCGCCTGGTTCCCGACATCGAAACAGAGGCGGTCGAGAGCAAGACATTTATCGGCCAGACCGCTGTCCTGACCATGGGCGAGGCAAGCGCCGGGAAACCGGCGCAAGGCAAGCTGCGGGACCATAACGGACAAACGCATTATCTGATGATCGAACCCGACCAGGCGGACATGGTCTTCCGCGAGGGAGACCAGGTGCTGCTGGTCAGTCAGCAGGGAAGCATTTTCAAGGCTATCGAGGTGACCAGCGACGCGCTGGTGCGGGAATAGCAAAACATTTTGAGGAAAAGGGGTAAAAAATGTCGGTAGATTTAATAATGGCTATCCTTGGCGCCGCCGTGCTGGTCGTCGTGGTAATCGTCGTCATCGGTATGATCTTTTCCAGGCTCTATACACGGGCCTCGAAGGAAATCTCATTCGTGCGGACCGGCGCCGGCGGCCAGAAAATAGTGATGAATGGCGGCGCAATCGTGGTTCCGGTGCTGCACGAAGTCATCCCGGTAAACATGAACACGCTGCGGCTAGAGGTGCGCCGCGCGAACGAGCAGGCGCTGATCACCCGCGACCGCATGCGCGTCGATGTGCTGGCGGAGTTCTATGTCCGTGTCCAGCCGACCGCGGATTCAATCGCCGCGGCCGCTCAGACGCTGGGCCGGCGCACCATGGATCCAACTGCGCTGAAAGAACTGGTCGAGGGCAAGTTCGTCGATGCGCTGCGCGCGGTGGCGGCCGAAATGACCATGGAGGAACTGCATGAGCAACGGGTGGATTTCGTGCAGAAGGTGCAGCGCGCGGTTTCCGAGGATCTGTTGAAGAACGGTCTGGAGCTTGAGTCCGTGTCGCTGACCGGCCTCGACCAGACCAACAAAGAGTTCTTCAATCCCGATAATGCGTTCGACGCCGCCGGCCTGACCAAGCTGACCGAGGAGATCGAGGATCGTCGCAAGCGCCGCAACGACATCGTGCAGGACACGCGGGTCATGATGGAATTGAAGAACCTGGAGGCCGAACAGAAAAGCCTGGAAATCGGCCGCGATACCGAGTTTGCGACTCTCGAACAGCAACGAGAAATCGCGGTGCGCAAGGCCTCGCAGATGGCCGATATCGCCGGCCAGCAGGCGGGCCGACGCAAGGAGGCCGAGGAAGCGACAATCGTGGCCGACCGGGAAATCGAGCTGGCGCGCATCAATACCCAGCGCGAGGTCGAGGGCCAGCGCATCGAGAAAGAGCGACTGATCCGCGAAAAGGACATCGAGCGCGAGCGGTCGGTCGAGGTGGCGAACCAGGAGCGCGATATTATCATCGCCGAGAAGTCCCAGCAGCAGGCCGCCGCCCAGGCGGAGGCCGACAGGGCGCGGGCCGAAGCGGTCAAGGCCGAGGAGCAGGTCGTCACCGCGCGCGAAACCGAGGTGTCCGAGCGTCAGAAGGCGATCGAACTGATCGAGGCCCGCAAGGTGGCCGAACGCGATGCGATCGCCATCCAGGTCAAGGCCGAGGCGGGAAAACTGGCCGCCCTGGACGAATCCGAGGCCATCCGCACGCTGGCCGAGGCGAAGGCGGGCGAAA
>JADFVY010000030.1 GCA_015222795.1 Pseudomonadota bacterium
GTACTGGACTGACGGGCCGCGTGGTGGCATAGTCCGGCACGAAAATCGATCCGTCCCTTGCTTACGGAGTCTCCGGCCCATGGCCAATCTTTGGACACATATTTTTACCGGCTGGCACGGCCAGTTCGTCGATACCGACAGCTTTGGCAATCGCTATTATCAACAGCGCCGGGCGCGCGCCGGTGCGCGCCAGCGCCGCTGGGTATTATACAAGGGCGAGGCGGAGGCCAGCAAAGTGCCGCCCGAATGGCATGGCTGGCTGCATTACACTGTCGACGAACCGCCGCGGGCGGACGATGCTCCCCCAAGGGATTGGCAAAAGCCGCATCAACCGAATTCCACCGGTACCGACGAGGCCTACCGGCCTCCGGGTCATCTGCTGGCGGGTGGCCGCCGCGACAGGGCAACCGGAGACTACGAGCCATGGACGCCGAACTGACGGCGCCCGCGCCCTTGCCGGTGCGCCGTCGGCGCATGGCTGAGGAAACCAGACACATCCTGGTAGGCGCGGCCGTGTTTCTGGGCTTGGTGGGCCTGTTCGCCTTTTCTGCCGGCAGCGATGGCGGCACGCTGGGCAGTTACCGCGTCGTTGCCCATTTCAACACCGCCGAAGGCATTCACCTCGATTCGCACGTTACGCTTTCCGGCGTCCAGATCGGGCGGGTTTCCGTCATGGAGTTCGATTCCAGGCGGCAACAGGCGGTCGTCACCATGGAAATCGCGCCCGAGGTTGAACTGCCGCTGGACAGTATCGCGATCATCACCAGCGAGGGCATGATCGGCGGCCGTTTCATTCGCCTGGAGCCGGGCGGCGAGCTGGATATGCTTCGCGACGGCGACAGGCTGGATTATACGCAAGGGTCCATCATGTTCGAGGAACTGCTCGCCAAGATCATCATTTCCGTCGAGCAGGGCCGGCTGAACCGGCGCGAGGCCGAGAAAAATCAGAAAGAGGAAGGAGCCAGTCAATGAAACGCAATGTCATCGAAACCGTTCTTGGCGCGGTGGTTCTGATGGTCGCCGGGGTCTTTCTGGCATTCGCTTATAACAGCGCCGATTTGCGACCGATCGCCGGCTACAAGATCACCGCGCGTTTCAATGCGGTTGACGGGCTGACGGTGGGCAGCGACGTGCGTGTCGGCGGCGTCAAGATCGGCAGCGTGGTTGGTCAGAGCATCGACCTCGAGAGCTATCAGGCCGTGGTGGTGATGAGCCTCCGCCCCGACATCAGCCTGCCGGATGACAGTGTCGCGTCGGTCTCGTCCGAAGGATTGCTGGGCGGCAAATATATCCGGCTTGACCCCGGCGGCAGCGAAAAGCATCTGGCCGATGGGGGGGAGCTTACCGAGACCAAAGACATCGTGTCGCTGGAGGAAATGCTGGGCAAGGTGATCTTCCTTGTCACCGACGAGATGGAAAACGGCGGATGAAGAGTTGTTGAGAGCGCCGTAAACCGGCCACATTCACGATTTATTCATGCAACCGGACTAAATAGTAAACCTTGGTAAACTGAGGATCATAAGGTTGCCTGAACGAATAAAATTGGTTGCCGCCGCGCTGGCGACATTGCTTTTGCTGCCGGCTGGAACTGCCGCGGGCGAACCGGGAAAGACGGCCGAACTGCAGGGACTGGACAAGGTCACCGCGCGCACCGTCACCTTTCAGGTCAGCGTCGGCGAAACCGTGAAATTCGGGGCGCTGGTCATCACCGTGCAGGCCTGCGACCGCACGCCGCCGACCGAGCCGCCGGAATCGACGGTGTTCCTGGATATATACGAAGCGCGGGAGGGCGAGGCCCGCACCGGCCTTTTTCATGGCTGGATGTTCGCCTCATCGCCGGCGCTCAATGGGCTGGAGCATCCGGTTTACGATGTCTGGGCGCTGGAATGCCTCATGGGCGGCAAGACCATCATCCACGCCCCGAATTTTCCGGTGCCAAAGCGCCGGCCGATTCGATCGTAGCTGATTCCGGCCTGTAGTTATTTGGCGGGCCCACTCGAGATAATAAGGAGGGTTCTGGCATGTCATTTGACCGGTATCCGAGGGTTTTCTCCTTTGCCGTCTGCGTTGCGCTGGCCGTTTCGGCCGCTTCGGCGCAGGCCGTTGGCGGTGAATTCAGTTATTCGGGCGGAGAGCTGACTTGCGTCCCTGACGCCGGGGTGACCGGCCAGCAGCCGCCATATCTGGATTGCCTGCAAATCGGCCCGGTCCGGATCGGCGAGACCATGCGCACCGTGTCCATGAAGTTTGGTAAAGCCCGTCAGGCGACCAAGCGCGGTTCCGTGACGGACCGGCTCTATCCAATCAAAGGCGACGTGCCGGCGGGGCAGCCCGTGCCCTATTGGGTCATCGGTTTCGAGGATCAGCGCGTGGTCTCGATCCAGATTACCGGCGATCTGCGGGTCGACCAGTATGCCTTCTCCTCGTTGCGCCTTGGCGACACTGAAGAGAAGCTGCTGAGCAAGTTTGGCCCGGCCGGGTTCAACCAGCCGGCGCCACGGATTAACGGGGTCATGCTGGGCTACAGCCCCTATCCCGTTACCTTCGAGATCAAGGACGGCAAGATTTATACGATGCGGGTATCCGAGGCGATCGGGAAGTAGTTACGCATCCGGGCGGGGCGGGGGCTTGGATTGGTCTTTGCCGTCTCCCGGTTCTTCCTCTGGCTCTTCGCCATCGGTGGCGTCATCGGGCGCGGCGGTCTCTTCGGCGGGCGGCGGGGCGGGCGGTTCGGGGGCGTATTGTTCATGCTCGTCCGTGAAACTTTCGTCCCTGGCGTGGAATGCCGGTTCCTCGGCCGGGTATTCCGGCTCCTGTTCCATCACTTCGCCGGGGAACGCGAAGGGGAATGGGGCGTGATCGGAATTCCAGGTCATAAACGAAACAGCCTTTTCCAGGTAACGCGCCAGCCAACGTCCGGCGAACAGCATGATTTCGCTGGGCCGATTTCGAACCAGGCAGAAACAGAACTGGTAGGCAATAGCGATCAGCAATGCGAAACGCGCAATGGACAGGAATAACAGCAGCACGACGATTTTCAGGCCCCGAAACCATGTATCGCGGTTTCTGATGCCCTCGTTCAGATCTTCCGCCCAGTCGCGCTTGTCGAATTCGTCGCTCATTGCCTTCGTCCATCCGTGTCGTTTGGCGTATCATAACCGACCCGGCCGGTGGCGCGCAGTGATTTTCGCAGATGCTCCGTCAACTCACCAGTTGCCATAGAATTCCGGCCGCCAGCGAACCGCCCAGCCCCATGGCCAGGTACCAGGCGAAGACCGGCTTGCGGGCGATGGCGAAGACGGCCATCGAGGCGGGCAGGCTGGTGACCGCGCCGGCCAC
>JADFVY010000317.1 GCA_015222795.1 Pseudomonadota bacterium
ACGCCCTGTCGAAGCTGAACCATTCGCGGCCCCTGAAGGACGTGCTGGGCGACCGCTTCGTCGCCGCGCTGAACGAGGTGAAGAATCTGGAATACGACGCCTATCAGGAGGTTATCAGTTCCTGGGAGCGCGAGAATTTGCTGTTGAATGTGTGAGCAATTGAATCGATTTCAAAAATCGAACAATTCAACTATGATGAATGGATGATGCACCATCTACCCAACCGGAAACGCCGCCAACGCGGGCGCAGCCGTTACGCCGAGATGATGATCCTCTGCGCGCGGATCGGCTATAACCCGTAGGCCGGGGCGAACCGGAAAATCACCCTTTTGTTAATTCGCCCCATGGAGCTTGCGAACAATGAACGATTCATTTGAGGGCCGTAGCGGCCGCAATTACAACACCGAAGAACTTCTGCGCGAAGATTTGGCGCATCACATGCGCCCCTTCACCGACTACAAGGAACTGGCCGAGGAAGGCGGCGGGCGGGTCGTCACCCACGCCGACGGCATCTATTTCTGGGATTCCGAGGGTAGGCGCTTTCTCGACGGCATGGCCGGCCTGTGGTGTGTCAATATCGGTTATGGCCAGCGCGAGCTGGCCTCGGTGGCGGCCGAGCAGATGCTGGAACTGCCCTATTACAACACCTTCTTCAAGACCACGCACCCGCCGGCCGCCGAGCTGTCGAAGCTATTGGCGGACCTGACGCCGGCGAACTTTAACCATGCCTTCTTCGCCAATTCGGGTTCCGAGGCGAACGACACCATCCTGCGCATGGTGCGCCAGTTCTGGCACCTGGAAGGCAAGCCGGAGAAGCGCACAATCATCAGCCGCCACAATGCCTATCACGGCAGCACCACGGCGGCGCTCAGCCTGGGCGGCATGGAGTCGATGCATAACCAGGGCGGCGTTATCCCCGATATCGCCCATGTGGCCCAGCCCTACTGGTATGGCGAGGGCGGCGACCTGGACGAGGACGCGTTCGGCATCCAGGCGGCGAAGACCATCGAGGAGAAGATTCTCGAACTCGGCGCCGACAAGGTGGGCGCCTTCATCGGCGAGCCGATCCAGGGCGCCGGCGGCGTCATCATCCCGCCGAAGACCTATTGGCCCGAGGTACAGCGCATATGCAAGCAGTACGACGTGCTGCTGATCTGCGATGAGGTGATCTGCGGCTTCGGGCGCACCGGCAACTGGTTCGGTTATGAGAGCTTCGGCATCGAGCCCGATTTCATCACCATGGCCAAGGGGCTGTCGTCGGGCTATCTGCCGATCTCGGCCGTCATGGTCGGCGACCGGGTGATGAAAACCTTCATCGACAAGGGCGGCGAGTTCTATCACGGCTTCACCTATTCCGGCCATCCGGCGGCTTGCGCCGTGGCGATCCGGAATATCGAGATCATCCGCCGCGAGGGACTGGTGGAAAAGGTCCGCGACGAGACCGGCCCGCATCTGGCCAGGGCGCTGAAGACCCTGGAGGATCACCCGCTGGTCGGCGAGACGCGATCGATGGGCATGATCGGCGCCATCGAACTGGTCGAGGACAAGGCCAAACGCAAACATTTCGACGAACCCGGTAAGGTCGGCGGAATCTGCCGCAACCATTGCCTGGAGGGCGGACTAGTCATGCGCGCCGTGCGCGACATAATGGTCATGTCCCCCCCGCTGGTCATCACCACACAACAGATCGACGACATGATCGGTCTGGCCCGCAAGGCGATCGACGCCACGGCGAAGGATATCGGCGTGATGTAGGGGAGAGGGTTCTTTCTTCGAGGCGTCACGCCGGCCCTCACCCCCGCCGCAGCACCGCCACCGTCTCCACATGGGCGGCGTATTTGAATTGGTCTACCGGGGTGATGATTTCGATGCGGTAGCCGCCCTCTATGAGGATCGATAAGTCGCGGGCGAGGCTGGCGGGGTCGCAGGATACGGCGACGATTGCCGGAACCTTCGATTGCGCCAGCTCACGCGCCTGGGCTTCGGCGCCGGCGCGCGGTGGGTCGAATGCCACTACGTCGTAGCGATCGAGTTCGCGGGCCGTCAGGGGGCGGCGGTAGAGGTCGCGGATTTCGGTGGTTACCGGTTTCAGACCGGGCGTCGCGCGGGCGGCGCGGTCCAGGGCCTTGAGGGCTGGTTCGTTGTCGTCTACCGCCAGCACCGATGCGGCCTCCGCCAGCCGT
>JADFVY010000031.1 GCA_015222795.1 Pseudomonadota bacterium
GAATTCCATGTCCGCTATGTGGCGCCGAGCGGACGCAGTTGGAGGTCGCGCCGGAGGTCTGATGTTGACCCCAAGCGGCCATTCGCGATCGAGAACTAGATGTCAGCGTTTGGCAACTTGTCCGCATCGATGGAGCAGTTGATTCGATTGGCCATAGCGTCCGCCAACCTGGCCGGAGCATATGGGTCATCGCGGAATTGAACCTCACCCATCTCCCCCACCCAGACGAAAAGGCTGACAAGATGAATCGGCATGGGATCGGTTAGCCGGACGTGGACCGTCTTGCCCGCTTTTAGAGTTCTGGCATAGGTCGTCTGATCCCATCCCGGCTCGTTGCGTAACAGATGAAGCGCCAGAGCGGTTGCCCCCTCGATACGGATGCAGCCATGGCTGAGTGTTCGGTTCTCGCGATCGAAGAGACTGCGGTTGGGGGTGTCGTGCAGATAGACACTGTAGGTGTTGGCGAACAGAAATTTGACGCGGCCCAGTGGATTGGTGGGGCCGGGATCCTGGCGCAAGATGTAGGGTAGTCGGTCGCCATCGATTTCCGCCCAATCGATGGCCGCGACATTCAACTCCCGCGACTCGCTATCGAAAATACGAAACTTGCGTTGCTGCAAATATCCGACACCCTGCCTGCGGATTTTTGGAAGGATTTCCTGCAGCACGATTTTTCTCGGCACTGTCCAGGTCGGGTTCAATACGACCGTCAAAATTCGGCTTTGAAGAGTCGGCGTCGGCCAATCGGGGCGTCCAACGATAACCCGGCTTTTCAGCACCTGGCGTCCGCCTTCGATGACTCGGGCCTCGGCCGCCGGAATGTTAACAATGACACCACGGTCGCCAATCTGAAAATCGGGACCCCGCAGGTCGCGCAAGCTCTGCTCGATCAGCGCCACGCGTGTCTCGGCAGATACGTTCATGGCGGCAAGGGTGCGGTCGCCTACCATACCATCGGCAACCAAACCGTGACGCGCCTGGAATCGCCGCACCGCAGCCTCCAGGCCACCGTCATAGAAATTCGAACCGGCTGCGGCCGCTGGCGACAGATCGCCGGTCGCGACAAGATGTTGTCGCACCAGTCCGACGCGTGGTCCGGTTGCGCCAGGCTGCAGCCGGGGGCCGGGGGGCACCTGCCGCCAGCCGCCTGCTTGCAGAATCGTCCGATAGCGGCGTAGCGCTTCGCGCAATTTCCTGTAGGTTGGTTCTGACGGGATCATACCGTCGAGAAAAGCGGGGAAATCTGTTGCTGTAGCGGCACGACCAAGGATTCCCGGATTCGGCGATGGGTCGCCACGCAGGTCTACGGCATAGCGCATCAGCGCCAAACTGAGCGTGATCTCTGTATAGGCAAGGTCTTGTGCGTCGGTTCGTGCCTTGGCGAGGCTCAGTGAATCAAGTCTGTAGGCTTTCGGATCCAGTGCATCCTCACCGGCCTGAGACAGCTGTTGGATGAGCTGAGCCCCGCGGTCTGTAATACCTCCAGTTCCGACCCACAAGGGCACGTAGTTTCGCGTCCGGTAAAAGGCCTCAAATGGACCGTTCGCCGCCTCACTTACGGTATCACCTACATCGCGAAAAGCAGGCGAATTTGCGCTGCTCAGGACATAGGCGATTGCCAATTGCAGTTCGTTGTCTTGAAGGGCCACCACAGGCTCTTCGACTGTGCAGCCTCCGACGACCGTCGCAAGAAAAGTGAAGAAGAAGACTGCCACATATCGGTTTCGCTCAGCTTTCATTTCGTAGCGGGCGCTCCTCTTAATGTCACTTCAGCAGAAAATACGTTTGGGTCGCGGTTTCGTTTCTATTCCCGCTATGAGCCGCTAAGCGGACCTGATGGCGCGGACCCTGATGCGTCCGGAACCACGAAGCAAGCCGACGAGCTGGAAGACCGGGGCTGGTTTACGCCGGCCGCGGTTCCGGCTCAGGACAAGCGGGTGCGCGAGGTGCCTGGTGCCGCCGCGCACCGCGTGGCCTGGGGCATTGTCCAGGATGCGGCGCGCAAGCGGCGCAGGGTTCCCGTGCGGATTACCCGCTGACCCCGATCACTTCCGCATCGACTCCAGATAGATCTGGTCCGCCTTGTCGGCGGCGGCCTTGGCCGCGGCGGCGGATGCGGCTGCGGCGGCGGAGGCAGCCCGGGCGTCCGCGGCGGATGCGGCGGCGGATGCGGCTGCGGCGTCGGAGGCAGCCCGGGCGTTCGCGGCCGATGCTGCGGCGTTGTCGGTCATCGATTTGGAATCCGCCCGAAGCTGCGTGACCTCATTCCGCAAAGCGTCAAGATCCGCCTGGGTCGCGCAACCGGCCGCCAGCAGCAGGACGGTTGCGACGGTAACGCCGATACGAGCGATAGGTTTGATCTTCATGTCAGGTGCCTCCTGGTATCCCGCCGGCATGGACGGACTGCCTTCACGGGGCTGCATGTACTGTCATGTCTCAACGCACAGCCCCGATAATCGAACTCTTCGTTGAAAGCGATATGCTGCGAGGGGCTTCACGCGCACCACAACCGCCCGGCTGCGATGCATTCGCCTCCACGACGCGATCAAAAAACACATTTTGCCGCATGCCGCCTTGATCTCGATCAGTTATGGCGAACAAAAAGACTCGGGGGCGCATGTTTCTCCGGGATCATCCTTCCTTGCAGCGGCCCCGGCAGCCCCCCGTGTCAGGCCACCTACAATACTGGAAAGAGGATCTCGGCCGGGCCCTTCTCATCGTAGTGCGGGTCCCGAATGATCTCCGCACTGACGACCTCTTACGGTCAAAGAGCGTAAGTTCTATGTTTAGCCCCGAAAATACTCGCAGGTTATCTTTGGCGAGACCCAACGGGGAAAATGGGGTTTGGAAAAACAGGCCTGACCTGCCACCGAAAAATTAGTCCAGGCTGGCTCGGACAGTTTGGCGCATACTAACCCAGTCTGCGAGGCTTGAACCAGCCGCACGCGCTATTGCCGAGAACTGATCAGCGGCCGGTCGTGCACTGCCAATGTCTCCTTATGGCTAATAGCGGCGGTTTCGCGCCACCGTCTCTTACGGCCGCTTTTTGGCAGTAAGCAGACGCCCCGATCTTTGAGGTGGGCTTTGATCCTGAGTCCGCGAATCATTTGGACATGGCCGTAATCGCGGCTGGTGGTCACGCCTCCCCCTCCCCCGCCCGAGAAAAGCCCCGCCAGGCGAACCCGGCGGGGCTTTCAGTTTCGTCGTTCCCGATGCGGCCTAGTGCGCCAGGGCGACCAGCAGCAGCAGCGCGACGATGTTGGTGATTTTGATCATCGGGTTGATGGCGGGGCCGGCGGTGTCCTTGTAGGGGTCACCCACCGTGTCGCCGGTTACCGCGGCATGATGGGCGTCGGAGCCCTTGCCGCCGTGGTTGCCGTCCTCGATGTACTTCTTGGCGTTGTCCCAGGCGCCGCC
>JADFVY010000318.1 GCA_015222795.1 Pseudomonadota bacterium
AGGCGTAGGGTGGCGGATGGGGTGGGATTCGAACCCACGAGACGCGCAAACGCCTGCCGGTTTTCAAGACCGGTGCCTTCAACCGCTCGGCCACCCATCCAATTCACTGACCGGGCACATATCTAATGCCTGGCCGCGCGCGCGTCCACCGCTTTGCTGTCAAGAAATTTACCCGCCATTGCCATCAATGGACCATAGTTTTCGTGCAACAGAGAGCTATTCACAACACGGAAGATATTGCCAGTAATACGGCGCTATGGCACAAAGTCTGGTATTGATTCCCTGAGTCCCGAAGGGTTAAGTATGTCCCGATACCTATTGCTTCCGTTGATCCCGCTGGCCATTGTCGCCGTCCTCGCCAGCGGCGTGGCCCCCGTCCGCGCTCATTCGCCGGTGACCGAACCCTCCGCGCCGCCCGAACCTTTCCCGCAATGGCTGGAGCAATTGAAGGCCGATGCGCTGAAGAAGGGCATTTCGCCCGCCACCCTGGACGATGCGCTGACCGACGTCGAACTAATCCCCCGGGTTATCGAACTGGACCGCAAACAGCCTGAATTCTCGATGACATTTCGTCAGTACCTGTCCGGAGTAGGTTCCGACGAACGGATCGCGAGGGGCAAAAGAGGACTGGCGAAACACCGTGCATTGCTCGATTCCGTATCCGCGCAGTACGGCGTGCCGCCGCAGTTTATTGTAGCATTATGGGGCGTCGAGACAGATTTCGGCCGGCTGACTGGCGGGTTCAAGGTCATCCCCGCTCTGGTGACGCTGGCCCATGACGGGCGCCGCGGCAGCTATTTCCGCACGGAACTATTCAATGCGCTGAAGATTATCGACCAGGGCCATATCGCCGCCGACGAAATGATGGGGTCCTGGGCCGGGGCCATGGGGCAATGCCAGTTCATGCCGTCCAGCTTCCTGCGCGCCGCGGTCGACAATAATGGCGACGGGCGCAAGGATATCTGGACGACCCAGGCCGACGTATTCGCCTCCGCCGCCAATCTGCTGCGCGCCAACGGATGGGTGACGGGCAGAACATGGGGCCGCCCGGTCAAACTGCCGGACTCGTTCGATTCTGGCATGGTCGGGCACAAAGTCAGAAAATCATTGGCTGAATGGCAACGCCTCGGGGTTCGAAGGAGCGACGGCCGCGATCTGCCGCGGGTGGATATTCAGGCCTCGGTCATCACACCCGAAGGCGGGGGCGGGGCAGCGTTTATCGTTTATGAAAACTTCAGGGCGATCCTGAAATGGAACCGGTCGGACTTTTTCGCTTTGACGGTTGGTTATCTCGCCGACAGAATCAGCGGCAAGAATACGGTGATGATCCCGCAATGAACGGATGGGCAATATCGGTACGGCGTGTATTTCCGTGGCTGGCCATGGCCATGTCGGCGATACTGCTCGCCGCTTGTGTGACCGATAAACCCACTGCCGAAACAGCCGCCGGCGACCCGGCAAACCTCATCCCTGGCGCGCTGCCGCCGCCGCCGTACTCCAAACCCTTCGATCCAGGAACCTTCAAGGTCGGCAATGCCTATCAGGTGGAAGGCCTGTGGTATTACCCGAAAGTCGATCTTGCCTACGAAGAGAGCGGCATTGCCTCATGGTACGGCCCGAACTTCCACGGCAAGAAAACCGCGAACGGCGAAATTTTCGACATGAATCTGATCGGCGCCGCGCATAAAACCCTGCCCCTGCCCAGCGTCGTGCGCGTCACTAATCTGGAAAACGGCCGCAGTCTTATTGTCCGCATCAACGACCGTGGACCTTTTGTGCGCGGACGTATCATCGATATGTCGAAGCGCGCCGCCGAATTGCTGGGCATGACCAGCAAAGGCACGGCGATGGTGCATGTTCGCCTGCTGCCCGAGGAAAGCCGGCGCGCGGCACTGGACGCCGGCGCGTCCGGGAAGGACCTGATGGCATTCGGGGCGCCACCGCCGAAAGCCTCGCCCAGCGTACCGGTGAGCGTCGAGGTGTTGGCCCCGGTGGAAGGCATCGCTGTCGCCATGCCGGCGCCCGAGACGGCGAAATTCCCTCAGCCGGCGCCACAACCGCAAGCCATTGCCACCCAGGCGGCCGCGGCAGGCAACCAACCGCCATCGGCGCCCCCACCCTACGGCGCAATGACGGCCGTTGCCGTCAAAGGCCCAGGCCCGGTTATTCACTCAGCGCCCGCGCCCGCGCCGGCTCCCGCGCCTGTGGCCGCACCGGCCCCCGCGAGGGCCGAGCCGATCGACGTCGCGGCCTTGCCGACGCGCGAAGAGGTCGAGGTGCAGCCTGTAAAAAATCGACCGACCATATTCATCCAGGCCGGCGCCTTTCGGGAATACGTCAACGCCAACCGCCTGCGGGCGCGATTGACTAGTCTGGGACACCCGGTCAACGTATCCCAGGTCTACGTTACCAATCAGCCCTTCTTCCGGGTCAGGCTGGGGCCGCTGCTGACTGTCGAGGACGCTGACATTGCGTTGGAACGGGTTGTCGCACTTGGCTATCCGGAAGCTCTAATTGTCGTCGACTGACCATGAACAATCAAGTTAGAAAATACGGATAGCATGATGAAATATCTATCTTTACGAATCCTTTTTATGATCGTAATCGCACTCACCAGCATAAACCTGACCGGGGCGGCCCTGGCGGTCGAAACCACCGCCAAACAGGCGATTGTGATCGACTACGATACCGGCAATGTGCTCTACGCCAAAAATGCCGACGAAATCGTCGGTCCGGCCTCGATGACCAAGATGATGACGATCGACCTTTTATTCGAACGACTGAAGGATGGCCGGCTGTCGCTGGAAAGCGAACTCGCGGTTAGCGAAAAAGCCTGGAAGATGGGCGGTTCCAAAATGTGGGTCGAGGTCGGCAAGACGGCCAAGGTCGAGGACCTGATCCGTGGCATTGTCGTGCAATCCGGCAACGACGCCACGATCGTGGTCGCCGAGGGACTGGCCGGCACCGAGGAAGCCTTCGCCCTGGAAATGACCGAGAAGGCAAGATCGCTGGGAATGGACAATACGAGTTTCCGCAACGCCAGCGGCTGGCCGGCGGAAGACCACTACACGACAGTGCGGGATCTGGCGGTTTTGGCGACCGCGACAATCCGTGATTTTCCGGATTATTACCATTATTACGCTGAAAAGGAATTCACCTACAGCAAGATCAAACAGCCCAACCGCAACCCGCTTCTTTACAAGAACATAGGGGCCGATGGTCTGAAAACAGGTCATACCGAGGAATCGGGTTACGGGTTGGTTGGATCGGCAATGCGCGACGGCCGCAGGATCGTCATTGTGGCCCATGGCATGGGCTCAACGCGCGAACGTAGCGAACAGGCGGAACGGCTGATTTCCTGGGCATTCCGCGAATGGGGCCAGTATTCCCTGTTCGAGTCCGGCGAAACCGTGGCGCAGGTTCCGGTCTGGCTGGGCGACAGCGAAACAGTACCGGTCGTTGTGCGCGACAAACTGTTGGTTTCCGTGCCGCGTAATGCGCGCAAGGGCATGAAGGTGACGCTGGTGCACCAGGAGTCCGTGCCCGTTCCGATCGCCAAGGGCGATATGATCGCTAAACTAGTGGTGTCGGCAAAGGGCATGGAGGATATCGAGGTGCCGCTCCATGCGGGCGCGGATGTGGGGGAAGGGGGCTTCTTCGGCAATTTCGGGGCGGCGATTTCCTATCTCCTGCAGAGCCTGTTCAGCTGACGGCGTCTATGACGGAAAATCATCAGGGGCGCTTCATAACGCTGGAAGGCGGGGAGGGTGGTGGAAAGTCCACCCAGGCCCGCCGCCTCGCCGCCATGCTGGAGAGCGAGGCCGGCGAAATCCTGCTCACCCGTGAACCCGGCGGCTCCCCCGGGGCGGAGCAGATCCGCGGGCTGCTGGTCGATGGCGAGGTGCACCGCTGGGACGCAATTACCGAGACATTGCTGCATTTCGCGGCGCGCCGGGACCATCTGGTCAATACGGTACAGCCTGCGCTGGCGCGCGGCGCCTGGGTGATTTCGGACCGGTTCGCCGATTCCACCATGGCTTATCAAGGATTTGGCCACGGGGTCGACAGGGACGCCATCGCCGAGCTTTACCGAATCTGCGTGGGATCGCTGAAACCCGACCTGACGCTGATTCTGGACCTGCCGGTCGAAGCGGGGCTGGCGCGCGCCGCCGGGCGCGGCGGGGGCGAGGACCGTTACGAGCGCATGGACGTCGCCTTCCATGAACGTTTGCGCCAGGGATTCCTGGAAATCGCCGGCCGGGAGCCGGCGCGGTGCGTGGTTATCGATGCCGCGCGGGGCGAAGACGAGGTCCATGCGCAAATTATCGCTGCCGTTCGCGAGCGCATGGCGTTACCATCAGCGCCATGACGGCGGAAGACAATACATCCAGACCGCGCGGGACAATGGAACTTTCCGGCCATCAAGCGGCCGAGGGAATTCTGCTGGAGTCCTGGAACTCGGGCCGCATGCCACATGCCTGGCTATTTGCGGGCCCGCGCGGCATTGGCAAGGCGACGCTGGCCTACAGGGTCGCGCGCTTCGTTTTAAGCCAAGGCGCGGGGCAGGGCGGCGGGCTGTTCGGCGAAGACACCGCCGCCGATAGTCTCGAAATCGACCCCGCGCATCCGGTCTGCCGCCAGATCACCGCCAGCGGGCATCCGGACATGCTGACCATCGAGCGCTCGATCAATTCGAGTACTAAAAAGCTGAGGGGCGAGATCGTCGTCGATGATGTAAAACGCCTTTCATCCTTCCTGTCGCTCACCACGTCGGCCGGGGATTGGCGCGTGGTGATCGTCGATGCCGCGGACGAGATGAACCGCAACGCCGCCAACGCGCTGCTGAAGGGACTGGAGGAACCGCCGGCCAACACGCTGTTCCTGCTGGTCGCCCACGCGCCCGGGCGGCTGTTACCCACCATTCGCTCGCGTTGCCGCAATCTGAACCTGTCGCCATTGCCTGAACCGACAATCATCGAACTGCTGTCGCGGCATGCGCCGGACCTGCCGACGGCGGACGCCCAGTCCCTGGCGCGGCTGGCCCAGGGCAGCATTGGCGAGGCGCTGGCCCTGGCCGAGGCCGGCGGGCTGGAGCTTTACCGGGAAATGGTCGGGTTGTTCGCGCAGCTCGACCGGCTGGATATCAAAGCCGTCCATGGCCTGGGAACCAGGATGGGCCGGGCCGGCGCCGAGGAATCCTTCCGAATGTTGGCCGGGCTGGTTGACCGCTGGCTGGCCGGGATGCTGCTGGGTCAGGCCCGGGGCGCGATGAGGCCGGAGATCGTCGATGGGGAAGGGGAGACCGCGCGGCGGCTGTGGTCGCGTGGCGGCCTTGCGAACTGGCTCGGGGTATGGGAAAAGGTGATCCGCCTGTTTTCGCAGGCCGAGCGTGCCAATCTCGACCGCAAGCAGGTCGTGATAAGCGCTTTTCTTATGCTGGAAACGGCCGCGCGCGGCTGACCCCGACATATTGATATAAGCGATTACCCGGAGAGCCTGAATGGCCGTTGACAAGACCTATTACATCACGACGCCGATTTACTATGTGAACGACGCACCCCATATCGGCCACGCCTATACGACGCTGGCCTGCGACGTGCTGGCGCGCTTCAAGCGGCTGGACGGCTACGACGTCCATTTCCTGACCGGCACCGACGAGCATGGCCAGAAGGTCGAAAAGGCGGCAGATGACGCAGGGGTGGACCCGAAGGCGTTCACGGACAAGGTGTCAACGAATTTTCGCGACCTGGCCGCGGCCATGGGCTTCAGCAACGACGATTTCATTCGCACCACCGAGGAACGCCATAAACGTTCCGTCCAGGCGATTTGGAAGACACTGGCCGACAACGGGCATATTTATCTGGGCAGTTATGCCGGCTGGTACGCGGTGCGCGACGAAGCCTTCTATACGGATTCGGAGCTTGAAAAGCAGCCGGACGGCACGCGGATCGCCAAGGCGTCGGGCGCCGCGGTGGAATGGGTCGAGGAACCGAGCTACTTCTTCGATCTATCGAAATGGCAGGACAGATTGCTAGAGTTTTATGATGAAAATCCGGATTTCATCCTGCCGAAAACCCGGCGCAACGAGGTAATCAGCTTCGTAAAATCAGGCCTGAGGGATCTGTCGGTCTCGCGCACCACCTTTAAATGGGGCATCCCGGTGCCGGGCGACGACGATCATATCATGTATGTCTGGCTCGACGCGTTGACCAACTATATCACCGCTGCCGGGTATCCCGACACCGAGTCCGACATGTATCGGCGCTACTGGCCGGCTGACCTGCATATGGTCGGCAAGGATATCCTGCGCTTTCATGCGGTCTACTGGCCGGCCTTCCTGATGGGCGCGGGCCTTGAGCCGCCCAGGCGGGTCTTCGCCCATGGCTGGTGGACCAACGAGGGCAAGAAGATTTCCAAATCGTTGGGCAATGTGATCGAGCCCAATGCACTGATCGAACAATACGGCCTCGATCCCGTGCGCTATTTCCTGCTGCGCGAAGTACCCTTCGGCAATGACGGCGATTTCTCGCACCGGGCCATGATCGGACGGCTGAACGGGGATCTGGCCAATGATCTGGGCAATCTGTGCCAGCGCGTGCTGTCGATGGTCGCCAAGAATTGCGATGGCGCCGTTCCCGATCCGGCCGGGCGCGAGGACGCCAGCGACGACGCGTTGATGAACCAGGCGGCGGCCACGCTGGATCGCGTGCGCGCGGAGCTGGACGTCCAGTCCTTCCACAATGCGCTGACGGCGATCTGGGAAGTAGTGGCCGAGGCCAACCGCTATGTCGATGCCCAGGCCCCCTGGGCGCTGCGCAAGACCGACCCGGAACGCATGCAGGCCGTGCTCTACGCGCTGGCGGAGACGATCCGGCGCATTGCCATCATCGTACAGCCCTTCATGCCGGATGCGGCCTCGGCGATCCTCGACCAGTTGGCGGTCGAGGCGGACCAGCGCGTGCTTGCCAATATGGGCGGCAAGGAGCTGAAACCGGGAACGCAGCTGCCAAAACCCGAACCAGTATTCCCACGCTACGTCGAGGAAGAAGAGGGGTAGGGCGTTATGTTCATGGTGGACAGCCACTGTCATCTCGATTTCCGGGATTTCGAGGGCGAACTCGACGATGTCGTTGGGCGGGCGCGCGACGCCGGCGTCGGCGCGATGGTGACGATCTGCACCCATCTCAGCCGTTTCGACCGGGTCCGCGCCATTGCCGAGCGTTACGATAACATCTGGTGTTCGGCCGGTGTTCATCCCCATGAGGCGGACGGCGAGGGCGAGGCCGCGACGGTCGAGGCGCTGGTGGCGCTGGCCGCCGACCCGCTGGTCGTGGGAATCGGCGAGACCGGCCTGGATTTTTATTACGAACACAGCGCGCGCGAACGTCAGCTGGCCAGCTTCCGCAACCATATCATCGCGGCGCGCGAGACCGGATTGCCGCTGATCGTCCATACCCGGGACGCCGACAAGGAAACGGCTGAAATCCTTGCCGAGGAATACGCAAAAGGCCCATTCACGGGCCTTATTCATTGCTTTAGTACGTCTTCCTATATGGCTGAAAAAGCGTTGGAAATCGGGTTTTATATATCGCTGTCCGGGATCATCACCTTCAAGGCGGCCGAGGAACTTCGCGAGACGGTCCGTACACTGCCGCTCGATCGCCTGCTGATCGAAACAGACGCGCCCTACCTGGCGCCCGTGCCCAAACGCGGCAAACGCAATGAGCCGTCCTTCGTCGCCCATACCGGCGCCATGCTGGCCGAATTGAAGCAGGTCGGCATGGACGAATTGGCGCGCGCCACGACGGACAATTTTTTCCGTATATTCGCCAAGGCGGAACGGCCTGGATGAGCGATCTCAAGGTTACTGTGCTGGGTTCTGGGGCATCGGGCGGTGTGCCGCTGATCGGCAATAACTGGGGCGTTTGCGACCCGAATGAACCGAAAAACCGCCGCCGGCGCAGCTCCATCCTCATCCAGTCGGACGAAACGACGGTGCTGGTGGATGCCTCGCCGGATTGCCGGTCTCAGCTATTGGATGCCGGTGTCGAGCGACTCGACGCGGTGATTTTCACCCATGCCCATGCCGATCACATCCACGGGATCGATGATCTGCGCTGGGTCAATGTCGCCATGGAGGCGGTAATCCCGGCTTATGGCAGCGAACTTACGCTGGAACAGATCAATACCCGGTTCGGCTATGTGTTTGCGCCGCTGGACGAAAAAAAATCGCGTAACTACTTTTACAAACCCTGCCTGGACCCCATTCCTGTTCATGATGCTTTTCGGATTGGCGACCTGGATATCCGTGCCTTCACCCAGGACCATGGTTTCAGCAACACGCTGGGCCTGCGGATCGGCAAGTTCGGTTATTCGGTCGATGTGGTGGAATTGGACGAGACGGCCTTTGGTGTACTGGAGGGCGTCGATACATGGATCATCGGCTGCCTGGGCCCCAAACCGCATCCCACCCATGCGCATGTGGAAAAGGTGATCGGCTGGGTCGACAGGCTTCGTCCCAATCATGCATGGCTGACACATATGAGCCACATGCTGGACTACAGGGAACTGGAAGATAGTCTGCCTGACGGCATTAATGCGGCATATGATGGAATGACCATTACTATCGATAATTACAAGTAAATTTAGTCGACAGTGTCATTTAGAATATCGCTCTCTATTTTCCATAATATACATTATGCGATTAATAGATATACAAATACCGCACCAAAATCACTTACTCTTCCGCCCGCCGGAACACAAAAAACCGCGCCGGAATTAACCAGGCGCGGATTTTGTGTAACGAAGATTGTAACCGGATCAGTCGGGCGGGATATGTGCCAGTTCACCGTGATGCGGTGTAGGCCGATATTTAACCGCTGAAAAATCAGCATTCGGGAAAATAATGCGCAGTGCTTCAACGTCGGTGCGGCTCATTCCCTCGGTACCGGTTTCCCATACATTGACCCGCGCCGTGTCGACGCCAAGCATCTGGGCGAGTTGGTCTGCCGCAAGGCCCGCCCCCTCGCGTGTGTCGCGGATCAGCGAGGCCAAGCGCGGGCAGCCGTTATTGCGCCCCTCGCCACGGTTTTTCCAAATCAGTTCGTCGAGATTGTATGACGCTCCACGTGCCATCTTGCGTATCTCCGCCAAGTTAAATTCGAAGTCAGACCCTATTTTATGACTCAAACAGTTAACGTGATGTTGACGCGGTAAAATTTTCGTAGCCGGGCTTCATCCGTACAAATCACGGTCACGAAACCATGACTTCACAAATATCGCCAACAGGCGCTGGGCCTCGGTATTATGGGTGGCGTACTGGATCAGTCCCTTGGCGGTGTAGGCGGAGAATGACACCGCCTCTGCCTTGCCGCGCAGATTAAACACGCGTGCGATTTCATCCAGATCGTCATGCACCAGCCTTCGGGCCATGACGTTAAGTTGGGTCTTCGTGAAACGGTTCTTGGCGCGCCAGCGGCGTTGTGATGCGTTCGTCGCCATCGGTTCGTCCTTTCCTGGCTGCCGCGTTACGATTTCAGGATTCGCGGTTGTTGGTCTACTAGTAGATAGTATCATGCCATTTGGGACGTTGTCGATGGCTTTGCTGTTTCCATTCTTTCGCCAGCGTTTAGTCTGTGCCCGACAATAGTAACTGAAAACGAAACGGCATTCCGATGAGCAAACAAACCGACCGCCTGCTGGAAATCATGACGAAACTCCGGGACCCCGATGGCGGGTGTCCCTGGGATCTGGAGCAGAATTTCGCCAGCATCGCGCCCTACACGATCGAAGAGGCCTATGAAGTTGCCGAGGCCATTACCCGTAATGACATGAATGAACTTCGCGATGAGCTTGGCGACCTTTTATTACAGGTGGTTTTCCACGCCCGCATGGCCGAGGAAGAGAAACTTTTCGATTTCGAGGCTGTCGCCGAGGCGATTTCCGACAAGATGGTACGACGCCACCCCCATGTATTTGCGGGCGAAACAGTGGAGTCCACGGCCGCCCAGACCGTGTCCTGGGAGACCCAGAAAGCGGAGGAACGCGCCGCCAAGGCTGCCACCGACGGGCGCGAAGCCAGCGCCATTGACGGGGTTTCGGTCGCCCTGCCCGCCCAGACACGCGCGGTAAAGCTAGCGCGCCGCGCCGCGCGTGTCGGCTTCGACTGGCCGGATACGCTCTCGGTATTTGCCAAACTGGACGAGGAAATCGGCGAGCTGCGCCAGGAGATAAAAGATGGCGCCGATCCCGCCCGCATGGAAGATGAACTGGGCGACGTGCTGTTCTCGGTCGCCAATCTGGCCCGCCATCTGGATATCGACCCGGAGGCAGCCCTGCGCCGAACCAACGCCAAGTTCGAGTACCGCTTCCGATATGTGGAAAGTCGCCTGCGGGAGGTTGGCCGCGCGCTGGAGGAAGCCTCTCTGGAAGAGATGGACCGGCTGTGGGAAGAAGCCAAGACGGCCGCGCCCTCCCCTGCCCCCTTTCCCGCCAAATAGAAAAGGCCGGCCGAGTTTCCCCGGCCGGACCTTTCCGCGTTAATGTGGTGGCCGGTGCGTCAGTCGTTGGCCAGCAGATGCATCAGGCTGGAGGTATCCCAGCGTTTGCCGCCGCGGGCCTGGACCTGGGCGTAGAACTGGTCGATCAGCGCTGTCGCCGGCAAGCGGGCGCCGTTGTTTTCGGCTTCCTCCAGGCAAATCGCCAGATCCTTGCGCATCCAGTCGACCGCAAAGCCGAACTCGAACTCGCCGCGGCACATGGTGCTACCGCGATTTTCCATCTGCCAGGATTGGGCCGCGCCCTTTGAGATCACGTCCAGCACTTTTTCCATGTCCAGGCCCGCTTTCGACCCGAAATTCATGGCCTCGGACAGGCCCTGCATCAATCCGGCGATGCAAATCTGGTTGACCATCTTGGTCAGTTGCCCCGATCCGACGGGCCCAAGAAGTGTTACCGCCCGCGCATAACAGTCGATCACGGGCTGGGCCGCATCGAATACATCCTGGTCGCCGCCGCACATCACGGTCAGCGCGCCGTTCTGCGCACCGGCCTCGCCGCCGGAAACCGGGGCATCGATGAATTTCAGGCCGCGGCTCTTCGCTTCTTCGTACAATTCGCGCGCCACGTCGGCCGACGCGGTGGTGTTGTCCACCAGGGTGGCGCCAGCCTTCATGCCGGCGAGTATGCCGTTATCGCCCAGCACCACGCCGCGCAGATCGTTATCGTTGCCGACGCAGCAGAACACGAAGTCGCAGCCGTCGGCGGCCTGGCGGGGCGTCGGGGCGGACGCGCCGCCATGCTGCTTGACCCAGGCGTCGGCCTTTGCGGCGGTGCGATTATAGACGGTAACGTCATGGCCGCCGGACTTCAGATGTCCGGCCATGTGGTATCCCATGACGCCAAGGCCGATGAAGGCAACCTTGGACATAATATTTATCCTCCAGAAAATCGGTGTGGGGTGGTTATGTGGAAATGCGCGCGCATCCTAGAGCATCATCCGATCTATTGGAATCGCTTATGCGGTTCCGTTTGATCGAATATTGCCCTAATCACGCGCCGCCACAATCTCAATGAGACTCAGGCCGAATTCAGGAAGTTTTTTATCCGTTCCCAACTTTCCGGGTCGCTGACGGACAATATTCCTTCCTCCCGTCCGGTCGCCTGGTAGGGCCGGCCGTCCAGCCGCGCGGTATGGCCGCCGGCCTCGGCGAGCAACAGCACCCCGGCCGCATGATCCCACGGCCACAGCCGGTTATAGAGCGAGAAATGTTTGGTCCCGCCGGCCAGCGCCAAATAATCATGCGCGGCGCAGCGATAGCTGAATGTTTTCTTGAATCGCCTGCCCGCTTCGCGAACGGCCTTGCGCCGGCTGTCCGGGAAGTAACCGACATTCAATGTGCCGATCATTTGTTCCAGCGCCGCCGCGGGCGCGGGTTTCATCCGCTCGCCATCCAGCCAGGCTCCCTCGCCCGCCAATGCGGCCGCGGTTCTCCCGGTACAGGGATCGTGAATCCAGCCGGCCCGGGCGATTCCCTTGACCAGATAGCAGATAATGATTCCGAAAACCCGCTGGCCCTCGGCAAAATTGGCGGTGCCATCGACGGGGTCGACCAGCCAGACCGGATCGTCGCCCTGCAAATAATTCAGGATTTTCGGGTCCTTCGAAACCGCTTCCTCGCCAACGACGGCCGACCCGGGAACGATATCGGACAACAGCCGCGTCAACCTGTGTTCGGCCTCGATATCGGCGACCGTGACTACTTCGCCTGGGTTCTTCTCGGAAATCTCATGGCGTTCCAGCCGCTGAAAGCGCGGCATGATATCTTCCTCGGCGGCTTCGCGGATGGCCGCGATCACTTTGTCTGAATCGGGAGCAAGGGGCATCGCGGATCAAACGTCTTGAATATGAAACTGGTTGCGGAAACGCGCTTCGTCGGCGACATCCAGGGAGACGACCAGATGAGCCTCCATCCCCTCGTCCCGGCGTTCAAGAATTTCACCATGACGATACAGCCAGGCCAATGCCGCGCCGTCGGCCAGATTGATGTCCAGATCGACTACATGGCGATTTTCCGACAGGCGCTTGTCGATCGCCGCAAGCAACCCGTCACACCCGGCACCGTCCAGGGCCGAAAGCGCAACCATGTCAGTCTCGCGCGCGATCCGGTTATCGAGGGCCTCGCGGGTGTCACCATCCAGCAGATCCATCTTGTTCAATGCCTCGATAAGTCTCGCATCCTCGAGACCCAGCCCGGCCAGTACTTTCTCGACATCAAGTTTCTGCCCCTCGCTGTCGGGCGAGGCGATATCGCGAACATGAACGATGACGTCGGCTTCCAGAACTTCTTCCAGGGTGGCGTGGAACGCGGCCACCAGCTGGGTGGGCAGGTCGGAGATAAAACCGACCGTATCCGACAGAACGACTTTGCGTCCGGACGGCAATGTAAGCGACCGCATTGTCGGATCAAGCGTCGCAAACAGCATGTCGCGCGCCATGACCTTGGCGTTGGTAAGCCGGTTGAACAGCGTGGATTTGCCGGCGTTGGTGTAACCGACCAGCGCCACCACCGGATAGGGCACCCTGCGGCGCGCGGCGCGATGAAGAGCCCGGGTGCGCTTTACCTCGTCGAGGTCGCGTCGCAGACGCGCGATTCTCTGGCCGATCAGCCGCCGGTCAATTTCCAGCTGGCTTTCGCCCGGTCCGCCCAGGAAGCCAAAGCCACCGCGCTGCCTCTCAAGATGGGTCCAGCTTCGCACCAGGCGGGATCGCTGATAGTTCAGGGCCGCAAGTTCCACCTGCAGTCGGCCTTCATGGGTGCGTGCCCGCGCACCGAAAATTTCCAGGATAAGTCCCGTCCGGTCGATTACCTTGGCATTCCAAGCCCGTTCGAGATTGCGCTGCTGGATCGGCGCCAGCGCGGCGTCAATCACGACCAGGCCAATTTCCTGAACCTCGATAAAATCGCCGAAACGCTCAACCACCCCTTTTCCCAGGAAGGTCGAGGGCCGCACTTTCGCGGTACGCACGGCCTCGGCATGGACGACTTCAAGATCAATCGCCCGGGCAAGTCCAGCCGCTTCGTCGAGACGCGGTATCGGGTCACGCGCCAACACTCCGTTAACAACAACGGGGTGCAGGACAAGCGCGCGGCCCGTACTGCCTTCGATTCGGTCTTGCTCTCCCGTCACTCGGGATGCGGCCAATTAATCAGCGGACGCTGTCTCCGCTTCAGGCTCCGGCTCGGCCTCGGCGGTCTTCTCCGGCTCGAACAACTGAACCGGCTGCGCCGGCATTACCGTGGAAATCGCATGCTTGTACACAAGCTGTGAATGCGCGTCCCGCCTCAGCAATACGGAAAAATTATCGAACCAGGTGATAATACCCTGAAGTTTGACGCCGTTTACCAGAAACACGGTAACCGGCATCTTGTTCTTCCGGACATTATTGAGGAATACGTCCTGCACGTTTTGACTTTTTTCTGATGACATTTTCTTGCCCCGAGTTTTTAGTTTGTTTGGATGCCCCGCCCCTGCTTGGGCATCTTACCATGTATATATATGGTCCAGATTACCGGGAGCGCAAATCGAAATTTCGTGAACGTCCAAAGTTACCACCTTGCTACGAGTTCTGTTACGTTGTTGCAACTATTAAAAACAAACTCAGGCGGCCAATCGCGAAATTCCTCGGCGTCATGATCCTCGCGATGTATTAAAACCGCCACGCAACCGGCACGATGCGCCGCTTCCATATCGATTCCCGAGTCGCCCACGATCCAGACATCTTTCCCCGCATTGCAACCAAAAGGGTCGAGCGCCAGTTCAAGCGCCTGACGCGCGGGTTTATCCTGTTGGGCGTCGCCCGCCCCGACCAGCGCCGCGAAATTGCCGCTCCATCCAAGATGCTCCGCTTCGTCCCTGAGGTAACGGCCTGTCTTGTTACTCAGAATGGCCATTTCCATATCCACCGCCGTAAGGGCCGCCAGCATTTCCGCCGCGCCGGGGATCGGCGCCAAACGTTCTATGTGGTTGCGCTCAAAGGCCTCATAAAAAATATCACGGGCCTCGGTCCAGCGATCGCCAAACAGAACAGGAAAAGAATCGCGCAGGGATTGACGGACTCTTGCCTTTGTTTGCTCAAACGTCCAGGGCTCGTGATCCATTGCCCGCAGCGTGACCGACAGCGCCTCATGGATTGTCGGCCAGGTATCGACAAGGGTGTTGTCCCAGTCGAAAACGATAACCGACGGGCGCGCCGGATCGGCGTTCATGCGCCCACCCGCAAGCCAGCCATATAATCGCGGTACCAGGCAAGCAACCGCTGCGCCAATGGCCCAGGCACGCCATCGCCCACCGGTTTACCGTCGATTCGCACCACGGGCGTCACGAATGAAGTGGCGCTGGTGACAAAGGCTTCGTTCGCCGCAAGCGCCTCGGCGACGGTGAAGGGGCGTTCCTCGAAATCCACACCCTCTTCCGCCGCGATCGCCAAAATGGTGCGGCGGGTAACGCCATGCAGAATATCGTCGCTGAGATGCCGGGTTATCAGCTTGCCGTTGCCGGTAACAATCCAGGCGTTGGAACTGGTGCCTTCTGTCACATTGCCCTCGTCATCCACCTGAAGCGCCTCATACGCGCCTGCCTCGGTGGCGGTTTGTTTGGCCAGGCAATTGGGCAGCAGATTGATCGTCTTGATATCGCGACGGGCCCAGCGCTGATCGGGCACTGTAATAACCGAGACTCCGTCGGTGAATTTGGCTTGCCCGGTGAAGTTCATTCGCTTGGTTGTCATAACCAGTGCCGGGGACGCATCTGCCGGGAACGCGTGATTGCGCGGGGCGACACCCCGGGTGACCTGAATGTAGATCAGGCCGTCTCTTATGCCGTTCCGCCGCAATAATTCGTGGCATACCAGTTCAAGCGCCCGGCGGGACATCGGCATGGCGATACGCAATTCGGAAAGGGACCGTTCCAGCCGGTCAAGATGCTGGCTTTCATCGACCGGCCGCCCGGCGGCGACGGGAACTACCTCGTAGATGCCATCGGCAAATTGGTAGCCACGGTCTTCAATATGGATCGCGGCCCGGCCATGAGGCAAATATTGGCCGTTTACGTAGGCGTATCGTGGCATTTCGTGTTCTCTCCGGCGGGTCAGAAGAATTCAAGACGGACCGAAAACATCTTTTCCACCTGCTTCACTGCGTCCGCGGTGGCAAGCAGAATTATCCGGTCATAACCTTCAATAACGGTAGTGCCGCGCGGTATGATGACCTCGCCATCGCGCACGATTGCGCCAAGTATGACCCCGGCGGGCAAGTCGACCTCATTTAGAGGCGTGCCAACGAAGGACGAGGTTTCCAGTGCCTCCGCTTCGATAATTTCGGCGAAACCGTCGCCCAGGGAATGAACCGAACGGATGCGTCCCCGCCTGACATGCTGCAGAATCGTGGACACGGTAATGGCGCGCGGGCTGACCACCACATCGATGCCAAGATTGGTGATCAGCGGCCCATAGGAAGGCTTGTTGATCAGGGTCACCACGCGTTCGACGCCGCTGCGTTTGGCCAGCAGAGAAGCCAGGATATTGGTTTCGTCGTCATTGGAAACCGCCACCACCGTTTCCGCGGACGATACGTTGGCTTCTTCCAGGATATCGGCCTCAAGCGCGTCACCGAGGATGATCGTGGCGCCGGGCAGCGCCTGGGCGACCTTGCGGGCCCGTTCGCGGTCACGTTCAATGATCTTGGTGGATATGCCCCGTTTGCCCTCCATCAGTTCGCGTGCCAGATTCAGGCCGATATTGCCGCCGCCGACGATGACCACCCGGCGGGCCGATTTCTCATCATGCCCGAAAGCCGCCATGGCGCGCGGGACATGCAGCGCGTCGACCACGAAATAGACCTCGTCGCCCGGCAGCATCTGATCGTTGGAGGTCGGCACCGTGGGCTCGCCATCGCGCACAATTCCAACAATGATGATATTGAGGTCGGGAAACAGCGATGTGAGCTGGCGCAGCGGTGTGTAGACGATCGGGCAGCGTTCAGTGCAGCGCACGCCGATGACTCGCACCTTTCCGTCGGCTAGCGGGATCACGTCGAAGGCGCCGGACACACTCATCCGCCGGCTGATTGCCTTGGCGACCTCCAGTTCCGGCGAGATGATGACGTCGATCGGCAAATTATCGCGGCTGAACAAATCCGCCCACATCGGATTCAGATAGCTTTGCTGGCGAACGCGGGCGATCTTGGTTGGCACGTTAAACAGCGAATGGGCGATCTGGCAGGCGACCATGTTGACCTCGTCGGCATAAGTCACCGCGATCAACATATCCGCGTCGGCGGCGCCGGCTTGCTCGAGAACGTCGGGATGCGACGCGTGGCCGACGAACGCCTGGACATCGAGCAGATCGTTGACCTTACCGATAAGGTCGGCCGCCTGATCGATGACCGTCACATCGTTGTTTTCTATGGCAAGATAGCGGGCGATATTAAAACCGACCTGCCCTGCCCCACAGATAATAACTTTCATTCAATACGCTTCCTGGCCACTAGCGGTCTGATACAGACCACTATACACCTATCCGATGACCTTTTTCGGCTGTGTCAACGCCAAGCCCTTTCAGTTTGCGATGCAGGGCGGCTCGGTCCATGCCGATGAACGCGGCGGTACGGCTGATATTGCCGCCATAACGCCTGACATGGTATAGTAGATATTCCTTTTCGAATGCTTCCCGGGCCTCCCTGAGCGGCTGATTCATTATCTCCGATTCGGATTCCAGCCGCGCCGCGGTACGCTCGCCGCCAAGCGCCATGGCAACCGAGTGCGAATCGATAGGCCTGCTGGGATCCGCGGAAGCGGTCAACAGAACGCGTTCGATAACATTGCATAGTTCCGACACGTTTCCAGGCCAGTTATATGAGGCCAGCGTGGAATACGATTCGGACGACATGGCGCGCGGAGATTGGCCCTTGGCGTTTGCTATACGCGCCATCAGGTAGCGGGTCAACGACGGGATATCCTTGCGGCGGGCATACAGGGGCGGCACCTCGATCGGAACCACATTCAGTCGGTGATAGAGCTCCTGGTCGAAATAGCCAGCCGCCACTTCCGCTTGCAGGTCCATCCTGGTCGTTGCTATTACACGAACATCGACATCGATCTGTTTGCGCCCGCCGACCCGGCGAAACGAGTTGCCTTGTAAGATGCCGACGATTTTGCTCTGCGCCTCGCGCGACAGGCTGCCCACTTCGTCAAACACCAATGTCCCCGTATGGGCTTTTTCGAAAACACCGACACAACGCGGCCGGCCCTTGGCAGGTTCCAGCCCAAGCAGGATTGCGTCACCACCATCGGATTCCAGCGTCGCGCAATTAATCGTGACAAGTCGCCGCTTCGGCCGTGCCGATGCCAGATGGATCGCCCGCGCCATAAGGCTCTTGCCGGACCCCGGCGGTCCGCTGATCAGAACACGGCTGTCGGATGCCGCCATTTGCTCCACGGTTCGCCGCAAATGCACCATCGGCTGGGAAGTGCCAACAATATCCTCGGTTTGCGGGCCGACACGCGTTTTCAGCTCCCTGACTTCTTCCTGGAGATGCTGTTCCCTGAGCGCCCGTTCCACGTTATGCAACAGGACATCGGTTTTAAACGGCTTTGTTATGAAGTCGTATGCGCCCATCTTGGTCGCCGAGACGGCCATATCGAATGTGGCATGACCACTAATCATTACCACCTGTTGTTCAGGATAATCCCGGCGGATGATTTCCAGGGTTTCCAGGCCATCCATTTCGCTGTCGCCCAGCCATACATCCAGAATGACCAGGGCGGGCTGCCGGCCAGCCATCGCTTCCAGCGCTTCGCTGCTGTTCACCGCCTGCCGGGTCCGGTAGCCGCAATCTTCCAGGGTACCCGCAATCTGTGTGCGAATATCTTCCTCGTCGTCGACGATCAAAATATCATGAGCCATGTGCGGTCGGTTCCTTTTTTGCTGCGCGTAAACGTCGCTCCGTGCTGCCCAGGCCCAAATCGCGCGAGAATTCCGCGCGAATCAACGCACCGCCACCCTTGGCATCGCCCAAAACCAGGTTTCCACCGTGATCTTCCAGAATTTTTCTGACGATCGCGAGACCCAACCCCGTTCCCTTTTCGCGGGTCGTCACATAGGGCTCGAGCAGTTTGTCGCGCCCTTCCGCCGGCAATCCGGGGCCATTGTCTTCCACTTCGATGACGACGCGACCGTCTTCTTCCAGGAGTCGTAAAATGACACGGGAGCCATCTTCCCTGTTGTCACGCCGATCCATCGATTCGGCGGCATTCTGAACCAGATTGGTAACCACTTGCCCCATCTGCCGGCCGTCGCAAGTGGCATAGAGAGAATCTTCGGGCATGCGCGCGATGAAGTCGACCTTCGGATGTGCGTTGCGCTGCAGGAACACTACCTGCCTGCATAGCTCGTTAAGATTTTCCAGCCGCAGCATCGGGGCCGGCATGCGCGCGAAATTGGAGAATTCCTCTATCATTCGGCCGATATCCTCGACTTGGCGAACGATGGTGTCGGTGCAAATCACGAAGGTTTCCTTGTCGCTTTTAATTTCTTTCAGGTATTTGCGTTTCAGCCTTTCGGCCGATAGCTGGATCGGGGTCAGGGGGTTACGTATCTCATGGGCGATCCGTCTGGCGACATCGGCCCAGGCCCCCTTCCACTGCGCTTCCAGTAATGCCGAGACGTCGTCGAACGTAATCACGAAACCGATGATCTTGCCCTGCAACTCCTCAACGGCGACGGCTACAAGCAGCGTGCGCTCTTCGCCATCGCGGGTAATCTTGATCTGCGCCTCAATCGGTTCCGGCCGGCGTTTGCGCGCCTCACCCAGCAAGGCGTCAATTTCCGGGGCTATTTTGCTTAGTGGCTTGCCCACCATGTCCGCCGTCTCCACCCCCAACAAACGGGCGGCGGAAAGGTTCGGCAGATTGATATTGCCCTTGCGGTCAAGCCCGATAACGCCCGCCGACACGCCGGACAGAACCGTTTCCGTGAACTGGCGGCGCTCGTCCAGTTTTTGATTGGTCTGGATCAATTCGCGGCGCTGGTCCGACAATTGGCCGGTCATCCGGTTGAAGGCGCGGCTGAGAATACCGATCTCATCGTCGAGAGGCAGTTCGCGAACGCGGGCCGACAGGTCGCCCTCGCGAACTTTTTCGACGGCGCCGATCAACTCACCGATCGGACGCGACAGGTCGGTCGCCACATTCAGGCCCAGCCACACAGCGGCCGTCATCATCAATAGCGCCACCAGCAGGAACATCAGCGTCACGAAAATAATTGTCTCCTTTTTGGATTCTTTAAGGACCTGAAATTCCGCGACCGCTTCGCCGGTCTGCTGCGTGTAGCTCAGCACCGTCGGGTCCACGATTCTACCAATGAAAAGATAGGCGTCCAGGAAATCATCCAACCGCGTCAAGCCGCGCACCCGGTCACCGGTTTCGTTCTGAAAAATCGGCACCTCGCCATTCCGCGCCGCCTCCAGATACTCTTTGTCGATCGGTTCATTTTCAAGCGCCAGGGTAAAACCCGACCGCGCCATGACCTTGCCCGTTCCGTCGAACACGATCGCCTCGCTGAGGCCGCGCAGCTGGGCTTGCAGATTGATTGCCTGGTGCAGCAGCCGCGCATTGGTCTCAAGCAACGGCCCGTCCCGATTCAGATCGCGTGCCATGCGCAGCGCATCGACCCTGATATTCTCCTGATGTTCGGCGAGATAACCTTCCGCGACCGCCTGTGCCGTTTCAACCAGATTGTCTATGCGATCGCCAAACCATGCCTGCATTCCATTCACGAAAAACAGAATGGAAAACAGCAGGACCAGCACAGTCGGCGTGATCGACATTAGTCCGAACAATACGCTTAACCGAAGGTGCAACCTCGAACCGGCGGAGCCTCTGCGCCGCGCAAGTCCCAGCTTGACGATACGCCGCAGAACAACGAAAGCCAGCAACAGCAACAACACCAAATCGGCATAGAGCAGCAGGTTAAGATTTCGCTGGTTGGTGCCCAGCGGGCCGGCGTCGGTCAATGCAAAATAGGTGGCGACGCCCGATGCGACGGCAAGCACCGGCAGGGCGACGCCGAAAACCTTCCCCAAGCGCAACCGACCGTATAGTTGCGCCAATCGGGGCAACCATTGACCGCGGTCTCCGCCGACCTCTTTTTCGCTCATCTTTCACCCATCCGGTTCATTGGCCGTATTTTACGCCCCGAATTACCTGGATGTCCAATTCGCGAATTTTTTTCCGCAAAGTGTTGCGATTAAGCCCCAATAATTGGGCCGCCTTGATCTGATTGCCGCCGGTCGCCGTCAGCGACAATTCGATCAACGGCCTTTCGACTTCCCGTAGTACCCGGTCATGCAATCCCGCGGCGGGCAGGTCGTTGCGATGGGCATCGAAATAACTCCGCAGATGGCGCTCCACCAGCCCGGCCAGCCCATCATGGTTGGCCTCGCCGTTCGACTGGGTCGGCGCGACGGGTGGATCCTCGGCCAATTCCGCCTCAACCACGTCGATACCGATTGTTTCGTGGGAGTAGAGAGCCGCCAGTCGACGCACCAGATTCTCCAATTCCCTGACATTTCCAGGCCATTTATATGATTTCAGGCGCTTCATCGCCGCCGAATCGAGGCTTTTCGCGGGCAGGCCCTCGGCCGCCAGATTTTTCTGAAAGTGATTGACCAGTTCGGGAATATCCTCGACCCGCTCGCGCAGGGGCGGAATGCGGATGGGCACGACATTCAGCCGGAAATAAAGATCCTCGCGAAACAGGCCGTGCGAAACGAGCTGGCGCAGATCGCGGTGTGTGGCCGCGACAATGCGCACATTGGCACGAATCGCGCTGCGCCCGCCGACCGAGGTAAATTCACCTTCCTGCAGCACCCGCAATAGCCGGGTTTGCGCCTCCAGCGGCATGTCGCCGATTTCGTCCAGGAACAGGGTTCCTCCGTCGGCTTGCTCAAATCGGCCCGGGGCACGGGCTGTCGCCCCGGTAAAGGCGCCCTTTTCATGCCCGAACAGTTCACTCTCGATCAGTTCGCGGGGGATCGCCGCCATATTGACCGCGACAAACGGGCCATTGCGGCGTTTGCCGTAATCATGCAGGGCGCGCGCGATCAGCTCCTTGCCGGTTCCCGACTCTCCATTTATCAGCACGGTAAGGTCGGTCGCCATTAGTCGCGCCAGAACCCGGTAGATTTCCTGCATTGCCTGGGAACGCCCGATCAGCGGCATTTTTTCTTCGTCCCCAGCGCCATCCTGGGCATCGTCGATCGCCTGCACCCGTGGCGCCGGCTCCGTAAGCGCCCTTTGAACTATCCCGATTAATTCCTTGAGATCAAAGGGTTTAGGGATATATTCAAAGGCACCTCGCTCAGTCGCCTTCACAGCGGTCAGCAGGGTGTTCTGGGCACTCATTACAATGACACGCAGTTCCGGCCGTAGCTTGCGGATGCGCGGCACCAGGTCCAGCCCGTTCTCGTCGGGCATCACCACGTCGGTAATGACGACATCCCCCTCCCCGTCGGAAATCCAGCGCCACAGGGTCGCGGCGTTACCCGCCGCGCGCACCCGATAGCCCAGCCGGCCGAAGGCCTGTGTGAGCACCGTGCGGATGGCCCGGTCGTCGTCGGCGATAAGTATGGTCGCCTCATTCATTATTCGTTCCTTCCTGGCCGTCGTCGCGTGCGATCGGCAGCATGATGCGGAAGACCGTCCGCCGAGGGCGGCTGTCCAGATCGATAACGCCGCCGTGGTCGCCGATAAGTTTGGCCACCAGTGGCAGTCCCAGTCCTGTTCCGCCCGGTTTCGTGGTTACAAAGGGATCGAAAATGTGCCGGCGCAAATCGTCGGGGATGCCGGGTCCGTTGTCCTGGATGGTAACGACCAGCGGTAATTGCATGGGCATGTCGCCCCCTGGAGCCTGGAGCCGAACGCCATGCTGGTAGGCGGTCGTGACAGTAATCTCGCCGCCCTCTTCCGGCGCCGCCTCGGCGGCGTTCTTGACCAGATTGAGGAATACCTGGATCAGACGGTCTCTGTTGCCATGTACCGGCGGTAACGATGGATCGTATGTTTCGACGAAGCGCAGATGTCTGGCGAAACCGGCCTTACCCAGCGTCAGAACGCGCTCCAGCACCTCATGGATGTTAACCGGGCTCCGATCGTCGAATTCAGTGTCGCCGGTAAAAGCTTCCATCCGGTCGATCAGGGCCACGACCCGGTCGGTCTCCTCGACGATCAACCGGGTCAGTTGCGTGTCGTCACCGGAAACCGACTGTTCCAGCAACTGCGCCGCGCCACGCACACCGGACAGCGGGTTCTTGATCTCATGGGCCAGCACGGCCGCCATGGCCGAGATGGAGCGCGTGGAATCGCGGTGGGTCAGGGACCGATCGATTTTCCCCGCAACCGATTGTTCCTTGATTGTCAGCACGACAGAACCGGATTGGTCAGCCATCGGCGCGCCATCCACGCGCACCAGATGCTCGCCTATGCGTGGGGTCTCCAGCCGCACACCATGCTGCGACATGCTGCTCTCGCCCTGCCTCACGCGCTCCACCAGCAGCAGAACGGGGCTGTCATGGGGGATGAGATCAGCCAGAGTGCGTTCGCGCATATGGGTCCGGCTGTGGCGGAAGAGTTGCTCGGCGGCGTTGTTCGCATAGAGAATGTCGCCGTCGGGGCCAATAACAAGAACCGGGTCCGGCAGGGCATTCAGCACCGCCGCCCCGTCCGGATCATCCTTTATCGGCGTGACGCCGTTGTCAGGTGGGATTGCCGTGATGTCGGTCATGGAGTCTCAATTTCGGCGGCTTCAGCCCAAATATAGGAGGTTTTCATGCCTATCATTTATGCGGTCCGCCATTATGCACAATATTTGTGCACAATATGCGCCGTTTGGTTCGTTACGGCAAGTGTTTATTGCCAACCCCAATCAGCTGAGCAAAATATCCTGGACGAATTTAACACCGGGATATCCGAGCGTTACCAGCAGATAGGCGACCAGAAACCATCTCGCCGCCCGCCTTCCGCGCAAGCCGGCCTTGTAGTGGGCGAACAACAGCACACCGATCAGCACGAATGCACCGAGCATAAAAAGAGTCTTGTGATCGAACACCAGCAACTGCCCGGTTTCGAGGAACTGAATCCCCATGCCATTCAGCACGTCAACGCCCAGAATACCCTCGGACGCCACCAGTAGCCGGACCTGAAGCCGCTCGGAGTCGGCGATCGACGGCAGAACATCCGAAAGCATATGGCGGCGCTTCAACCGCATGCCACGCTCGCGCAGCAACACGGCAAGCCCGGCAATGGCGGCCAGCGTCAACAGCGCGTAGGTGACCACCGAAAGCAGAATATGGACCAGGATCCAGCCGCTGGGCGTCCCGGCCCTCGCGTCGATGGCAGGCGCATGGTCCCATATGGTCGCGACCAGCCCCAGCAGGATCAGGTAGGGAAACAGCAACCCGGCGAGTCGCCAGGCCTCGGCGGCCACGGCGGAAAGCAGCGCAAACAGCACAATACCAACCAACACCGTAACCCACAGAACCTCGGACAGGCCGCTGTTCCAGGTCGTGCCGTAGCGCACCGCGACCAGACCCAGCGGCCCCGCCAGGGCCACCGCCGTCAGCGCCCAGAACAATCCGTCCCTTGCCGCGCGGCCCCGCCATACGGCGATGGTGATCGGCAAAAGCGACAGCAGGGCCGCAAGATTATGAATTAAACCCGTCATCATTGCGGGCGCACTATAAACTCTGATTACGCCACGACAAAGCTTACCCTTGGCATGGCGGACACAACTGTCCAAAATGCCGCGGATTCTTCATATGAGAGCGGGTGTATATGACCGAAACGGTCGCACTGATTGTCGCCGCCGGCCGTGGACATCGGGCCGGGGGTGAACTTCCCAAACAATACCGGCCGCTGGCGGGGCAGAGCCTGCTTCGCCGGAGTTGCGCGGTGTTTCTGAACCATCCGCGTGTCGATGCTGTTTGCGCGGTGATCCACCCCGACGACGCCAGTCTATATGCCGAATCGACAGCCGGTCTGGACATGCTGCCACCAGTTCATGGCGGGGCGACACGCCAGGAATCATGCCGCAACGGGCTGGAATCCCTGATGGCGCTGGCGCCCCGACGAGTCCTGATCCACGATGCCGCCCGTCCCTTCGTGGACGAGGCAACCATCGACCGTGTACTGGATGCGCTGACCGACGGCCCCGGGGCGATTGCCGCGGTTGCCGTAATCGATACGCTGAAGAAAGCAGCGTCCGATATGCGCATCGACGGAACGGTGGAACGGGAAGGCTTATGGCGGGCCCAGACACCCCAGGGATTCCGCTACGCGGATATCCTGGAGGCACACCGCAAACTGGCCCCGCAATCGCTGACCGACGACGCGGCCGTGGCCGAGGCGGCCGGGCTCCCGGTCGTCCTGACTCAAGGCAACGAGGATAATTTCAAACTCACCACGGAAGACGATTTTACGAGGGCTGAACGCATGCTGGGGGTTGGCGATATAAGGGTCGGGAGCGGTTTCGACGTTCATCGATTCGATGATGGTAATTCCGTAACGCTTTGTGGTATTGAGATTAAATACGATAAAACCCTGGCGGGTCATTCCGATGCGGATGTCGGGTTGCATGCCATTACCGATGCGCTATTGGGCGCCATCGGCGAGGGCGATATCGGCAGCCACTTCCCGCCCTCCCAAGCGCAATGGCGTGGCGCCGATTCATCCCTGTTCCTGCGTCACGCGACCGAACTCGTAAGACAGCGCGGCGGGGAGATTCGGCATCTCGACGTCACGCTAATCTGCGAGGGGCCGAAGATCGGCCCTCACCGTGATGCCATGAGGGCCCGGGTAGCGGCGATCGCCGGCATCGGCATCGACCGCGTCAGCGTCAAGGCAACAACCACCGAAGGTCTCGGATTTACCGGTCGGGGCGAAGGTATCGCCGCCCAGGCCACTGCAACGGTAAGATTATGAACCCAAAAATTCCCGCTACCCTGCCCTTCTGGCACCCCGCGTTCCTGATCGCCACATGGTTCGGATCGGGGCTGTTGCCCAGGATTCCCGGCACCTGGGGCTCGGCGGCCGCCCTGCCCTTTGCCTGGGTCATCATGTGGTATGGCGGCCCCTGGGTGCTGCTGGCCGGCGCGGCGGTAGCTTTTGCCGTGGGCATCTGGGCCGCCGATGTGTACAGCAAGCATTCCGGCATCAAGGACGCCGGACCGATCGTGATCGACGAAGTGGCCGGCC